>NZ_JBMIRP010000099.1:0-285370 GCF_049202975.1 Ureibacillus sp. MALMAid1270
TTTACAAGACTATATGCCTTGGTCAAAATCGATTCAAGTAGCTTGTGCAAAATAATAGCCTTCAATCCAAAAAAACATTGGATTGAAGGCTATTCGTCGTGCGTACCAGAAGACGTGCGATATTTTTTATTTCGGGCTTACTTTGAAAGATTTCATTTCCCCATCTCCTTACGTTTTCTCGAAATCATCTAAGCTCTCAGGATTTTTTACCATTCCGTACTCATTGTACGTTAAGAAAGCTTGGTTAATTTATAAATTTCATTAAAAAAACCCAAACTCCAAATAAAACTGGAGAAAGGGTTTGATGTGTTTATTATTCTTCGTCTAATAATAATGCTAATTCTTCTGGCATTTCTTCATCGTCTTCGTCATGAGCTGCGATTGTGTAAGAGCCAGCTACCATGCCTAGAGATTCACGGATTTTGCCTTCGATTTCTTGTTGGATAGCAGGGTTTTCTTTAAGGAATTGTTTTACGTTTTCACGACCTTGGCCGATACGCTCGTCCCCGTAAGAGTACCAAGAACCACTCTTTTGAATGATGTCAAATTCTGCACCGATATCAACGATTTCCCCAACTTTAGAAATCCCTTCACCGTACATGATGTCAACTTCAGCAGTACGGAATGGAGGAGCTACTTTGTTTTTAACTACTTTAATTTTTGTTTTGTTACCAACCATGTCGCTACCTTGTTTGATTGTTTCCGCACGACGAACTTCTAAACGAACAGAAGAGTAGAATTTAAGCGCGCGTCCACCAGGGGTTGTTTCAGGGTTACCAAACATTACACCGATTTTTTCACGAACTTGGTTGATGAAGATTGCCAATGTGTTTGATTTGTTAATAACACCGCCAAGTTTACGTAAAGCTTGAGACAATAGTGATAGGTAAGAGTTTGATGTTATCTCCGTCTTTTCCCCCACTCCACACCGTACGTGACAGTTTCCCATCATACGGCGTTCCATCATGACTTATATTAAGAAGTAATCAATGTATTTCCTACCATTTTTCGGTATTGATTTATTAATTGTATGATTTCGCTCGGTTTCTTTTTCGGTTTCTTCCTACCATGCAGTTCATATAATTGGAGAAGCTCTTTTGATAACTCCTTAATTGTCTCTTCTCTTGTTGCATGAATTAATTTATGAACTGATTTGTGTAGGATCACCAGATTGTTGTATTTGTCAGATCCGCCTAAAGCTCTTGGTTTTTTGTGATGACAGGCTATTTCATCTATTGTTAAAAACTTGCCTGTTATTCTACACTTACCATTTTGAGCAACGTATAGGCTGACTCTATTATCGTTATATTCCACAGTCTCTTTTGGATTAGGGTTTCTAACTAAATATTCCACAATTCTCATATCTGCTGATACTTTCTACCCTCAATTGTATAATCGCAAGTATTTTGATTAAAGTTCATTGGTGGTTTGGTTTTTACGCCACCAATTGGATATAGGGCTCTTTTTCCTACATGATATATCCTGTATGTTTTGATGTAATCAGGATAGAGTTTCTTGTAGGATTTGTCATCTGTTAGACCTTTCTTTAGAGAGATAATATCCTTTAACCTACTTTTGATTGCAGGAAGTATCTTATATTCTATTTCACACATATCTTTATTTATGTGTGTAGCCACTTTGTAGTAGTTGTGATAGCCAAGTACCATACTGTTGTATTTCCCAACCTGGAAATTGACATTCTCAGGTTTACATCTTTGTATGGATTTTATTTGTTGTCTTAAATCTTTAAGAATTTTTTGTTTAGCTTTATCACACATATAAGATTTAACTACCCATTTCCCCTTTTTGAGAACTGTTTTGATTTTGAAACCTAAGAATTCTGTATAATTAGTTTTCATGTTTACTATCTTTGACTTTTCAGGGCTAATATCTAACCGTAACCTTTTCCTCAGCCAATCTCTGGTTGCATGAAAGGTTTTAACGGCTGTTGGGTAATACCTACATAAGATTTTAAAGTCGTCAGCATACCTTACAATCCATATTTCTTTCATGTTTGTAGTTTTCAATGCTCTGTACTTTTTAGAATGTGATGAGTATTCATGTCTCGACTGATATGTTTCC
The DNA here is from genome assembly GCF_049202975.1 of Ureibacillus sp. MALMAid1270. Classification (NCBI taxonomy): domain Bacteria; kingdom Bacillati; phylum Bacillota; class Bacilli; order Caryophanales; family Caryophanaceae; genus Ureibacillus; species Ureibacillus sp. MALMAid1270. The sequence goes on from NZ_JBMIRP010000099.1 coordinate 2,083, forward strand.
CATTGTGAGGAAACCCACCAGTCCAAATCGTTTAGATAAATATTACTCAATAGTGGGCTGATTATTCCTCCCTGTGGTGTGCCTTTGTTCGGAATCCCTTCTCCCTCTATTGGGGCTTTTAGGAGCTTCTTGAGTATACTAATAACTCGTTTATCCCTTATACCCATGTTCCACACTTGTTTGATTAGGATATTATGGTCTACGTTATCGAAAAACGATTTAATATCTACATCAACTACATACGTTATTTGCGATTGGTGTACCATATGGTGTACCCTCGCTATAGCATGATGGGCTGACCTATTATCTCTAAATCCATAATTGTGTGGGTGTAACTTTGCTTCAACGATTGGCTTCAAGATCTGTAGAATACATTGCTGTACCAACCTATCACTAATTGTAGGAATTCCTAAAGGTCTTAATTTCCCATTAGGTTTTGGTATCATGACTCGTCTAACTGATTGAGGTTTGTAGTCTGCCAGCTTATTTCTGACGAGATTAACTACTTCGCTTTCCGTTAGATTTTTAATGTCATGGATTGTCTTACCATCTGTTCCCGCTGTCTTAGCACCTTTATTTGTTTTCATTGCCCTGTATGCTCTGATGATATTTCTCTCATCAATTATGAGGTTATATAAATTAGTAAAGTGTTTATTTTCTTTACTTAACCTATATAGTTCATCATACATATCTTGTGTTTGATAGTATTCTGAAAATCTAAGTTCAGATTTCTTTCTCGGGTTCTCTGGTAGTGAAGTCGGTTTCCCCAATAGTACAGGTTCACCTCTTTTTCTTCTTACTCGAACCTTCAATCATACATTAATTTCTTCTAATATAAGTTCATTGACTTGTGGCTATCCCTCCACAGCTTATTATCACTGCTTTAACGGTACTGTGCCACTACTCTCACAACGATTAAGGTATGTTATAGATAAAATCCTTTCCATACCAACACTTCATAGATGGTAAGTCTCTCCATGTTCGTTGCTTTCCACGTTCCGATATTCCTATCTTTGCATACACCCTTAGGTGCTACCTTTAAGCCTGTTCGCTTGATAATGCCTGTAACATTATAGGGTTTTTCATAGATTAAAGTTTTACTCAACCCCACGAACGTCATCCAATTGATGACAACAGCATTTCTACTGTTCAGCCTTTAGGCTCGTACATTCGGTAGTTCGTCAGTTCCAGTAAGCTAAGGGAACATTCTCACCATAGGTGTTTTATAGACCCCCGACCTATCAGTTGCACCATCCACCTCTGGACAGCTTTCGGTTTGCTTTCGTAAGCCACTTCGACAACTTTCAGCCGACTTCAACGGGCTTTGCACATGATTATTCTTACCTCTAATCATGCACACCGTAGTATTAGGGGAGACGTTTCAGGGCGTTACCCCGTCATTCCATCTCTCGAAATATCAGTTCTCCTAACAGTTAGAATTATATAACCACCTAAGAATTATGGAATCATATAGATTCGTAGTCTCAAATTCATAACTGATTAGTGGCTAATCTTTTCAATTAGCAACGTGTCACACTTAAACGAGCTTGTAGACCCATATGAGAGTCACCCATTTCGCCTTCGATCTCTGCTTTTGGTACTAATGCAGCAACAGAGTCAATTACGATAACGTCAATCGCACCACTACGTACTAGTGCTTCAGCGATTTCAAGTGCTTGCTCACCTGTGTCAGGTTGAGAAAGGATTAATTCATCAATATTTACGCCTAATTTTTGTGCATAAACTGGGTCCAGGGCATGCTCGGCGTCTATGAATGCTGCTTGTCCACCTTTTTTCTGTGCTTCCGCGATGGCATGAAGTGCAACTGTTGTTTTACCTGAAGATTCTGGTCCGTAGATTTCGATGATTCTTCCTTTAGGGTATCCACCAACACCAAGTGCTGCATCAAGTGCTAATGAACCACTTGAGATTGTTTCAATTTGAAGGTCAGATTTCTCACCAAGTTTCATGATGGAACCTTTACCGAATTGTTTTTCAATTTGTTTTAACGCCATATCTAAGGCCGCTTTACGATCGCTCAAAAAATTTCCTCCTTAATTAGAAAATGAATCTGTTTTTCTTATGTCTCTACTATACTTCTTTTTTGAGAAAGATTCAAGAAAAACCGAACATATTTTCGATTTTCGGCCAAATTAATTTTTTGGATACTAAAAGTGTATCCAAATTTGAATTTTGAAGTAGTTTTCCTGAACTTCATTTCTCACCATTTTTATATGTTAATAATAGTTTTTCCATTTTTTAGTTTTCATTTCCCTATCTATCAACTATAATGGGTGGATGGTTTATTAGATTAGTATAATCAGATGAGCACATTGACACCAAGGGAGAAACCAAATGAAAAAATCATTGCTTTATTTAAGTGTAATTGCCGCTATGACACTAGCTGCATGTACAAACGAGAACACCGCAACAGAACAAGAACAGAAATCCGAAGAAGGCTTAGATCAAACTCCCCAAAAAGAGCTTGTCTATACATTAAATGGTGAAGAAGTCATTGAAACAGATGTTGATTTCGTGAAGATCAACAATACAAATATAAAGATGATTTTACCGTCAGACTACAGTTATCGTGATGGAAATAGTGCTAATCAAAGTGGAGATGTCGCTTCCTATTCTGTCTCAGTTACGGGAAAAGAAGAATATGAAGGAACTCGTTTCTATTTTGAGAATGCACTAAAAGAAGATAGCGAAGAAATGATCGAAATGAACATGCGAAGTAATGTAACAATGACAGGACTTGAAGCTAATCATGAACTTCATAAAGTCGATTCAACTAAATTTGATGTTCTATATAAGATGACTGCGCCAGGACATATAATCTATTTTGCCGCTAAAACATTTGAAGGAAAAACTCATTACATCAGTGCATACATTTTTGATTCAGAGAAATTAGGTTATGAAGATTATGTATTGAAAGCGTTAGATTCAATCGAGTTTGTATCAGAAGATTAACGGATGAGCGTCGATCCTTTTTTAGGACGGCGCTTTTATTTTGAAATAATATATCTGATGGACCGTGCATACCGCATCTCTCCTACAGTACTCGCATCAAATATATGCACGTAATATTCACGGAGTGAGGTCGAATTGTTCATTCGACTTGTGGATAGCCAAGTTCTACAGGAAATCAGCCAACCTGAGGTACTTATCAGCCAAATCAGGTTCCTTATCAGCCATGATGAACTTTTGCCTGGAGATATCAGCCAAATTCTACAGGAAATCAGCCAACCTGAGGTACTTATCAGCCAAATCAGGTTCCTTATCAGCCAAGTTAAACTTTTGCCTGGAGATATCAGCCAAATTCTACAGGAAATCAGCCAACCTGAGGTACTTATCAGCCAAATCAGGTTACTTATAAGCCAAGATGAACTTTTGCCTGGAGATATCAGCCAAGTTCTGCGGGAAATCAGCCAACCTGAGGTACTTATCAGCCAATGCAATCCCAGCTCACGTCATTTAAAGAGCAATTGAAACTAATATTTTTTAAAAGGGTCTAATATGTAAAGGAGGCGGGATGCCGATGACAAAGGCAGTACTTCGCAATGCTTTTGCGGTTTTGTTGTTGATTTTGCTAGTTGGATGTTCTGCGGATCCGAAAGTTGATGATGGAACCAACATAGAAAATGGAATCGTGTCCGATGAATATAATGAAGCCAGAAAGATAGCATGGGATTATATCTTGGAAATGGGCTGGGACAAACACGCTGAGGGAGATTGGCAGAGTGCGGAAGTTCAGGTTGTTGAGGTTGGCGAACACTATGAGCTGTTTGATGAGTCTTATTTGGGGGAGGAAGTTTTGGAGGTTTCTTTTGTTGATGTAGCAAGTACCTTGGTTGGGACTCCGGAAATACTTGTTGATTCGGAAACTGGTGAGGTTGTTGGGTATTTGCCGGGTGAGTAAGATGAGATAAAATAAATAGGCAGTCTGCAAGGTGTGAAAGGTTCATTCATCCTGTAGACTACCTTTATTATGTTATACGGGTTTGTATCCTAATCTTATCAATCATCTGACTTGGATATATGTATACCTAAACTATTTACTAATTCTCTTGCGTAGAGTTTTATAAATACTATTGTTCATTGCCATGTTCATCATAAACTTTAGGTAAATATCGATGCCCAAATCCTAAAACTTCAACTAATTTATTAGATTTCATGTACCTATGAGCAATTCTCATATCTTCTTCTGGCAATTCACCGACTTTTAACAATTGTCCAGGACTTGAAAAGTGATAAGACTTGTAATCACTTAAACTGAAATCTAATTGTTGTCCAAGAGAAGGGTTGTTTACAATCATTTCAATTGCTTTTATTACCTCGTCAACTACTATATTGAATCTGTCACTATATACAGAATAAAGAGCTAGGACGTCCAACATTAAATACATCGGCTCCATCCCAACTCCTTTTATAGCTGAAATTTTATCTATGGCGTTTTCAATCTGATCTTTCATCGTCATTTGTCTTCTAAATCCTCCAAGCCAAATAATTTCATATATTGATCTAGGTCTCTTTTCGCTTCATTTGCAAGTTCTTTTCCACTTAATATTCTACGGTCTTTATTTGTAGCACGTTCTGCAAAAACTTCTTCAATTTCAATGTCGTTTAGTCTCACAAGTGTATCTGATACCATATCTTTTACCTCCTTACGATTGCTACTTTCCATCCTTTACACCTCCACATTACTATAATTTGGTAAATTTGTACATAATTTTGTTTGCAATATATTATTACCAAGTATGAAGTAGTCTAGTCAAAAATAAGCTTGTCACTAAGCTGCTTAATGAATCTTATTATTAAATGGTAAAAGACATTACAAAAGTTATGTAATGTCTTTTATTTTTCTAACCATTATATAAGGTAAATGTTTTAAAAAAGAGACTACTATATCTAAACTCGCTTGTAACCTTTCTCCTCTAATAACCTCATTAAATAACTGCACGCAAATTTCACCGCGCGTAGGCGATTTGTGTTGCGCATGCCAGAAAGTTGTAGTTTGTGCGTTACCGGTTCGTCATCTCCGATTGCAAAACCGATCCAAATTGTACCTGCAGGTTGGCCGTCATGTGAGTCGGGACCAGCTGCACCTGTTAGGCCGATGCCGATGTCGGTACCCATAATTTTACGAGCATTTGCCGCCATGCTAGCCGCGCATTCGCTACTTACAATCCCATGTTGCTCAAGTAAGGCTTGTTCGATTCCAAGTTGATTTACTTTTGCTTGTTCCGTGTACGTGACGAATCCGCCGACAAGCGTTCCACTTACGCCAGGAATTTCTGCTAATTCGGATTGGAACAGCCCAGCAGTTAAACTTTCAGCTGCTGCGATTGTAAGCTTGTTGTGCAGAAGCATTTCCACGGTTTTTGAAGTTAATGAATCATCATCCACACCGTATTGATATTGGCCAACGATTGCTTGGATTTCTGCTTTTTTTGCGTTGATAAGTTTCCAAGCTTCCTCTTCTGACTGTGCTTTTGCTGTTATGCGTAGGGTTACTTCCCCGTCAGATGCAAGCGGCGCAACAGTTGGGTTAGTTTGATTGTCCAAAATGTCTTGAACTTGTACTTCTAGCTCGGCTTCTCCAATGCCGTAAAATCTGAGAACGTGGGAAACAATCATGCCCCCATCGCTGACTTTTTTGGCAAGGAGTGGTTTTGCTTCAAATTGGAACATTGGCTCGAGTTCTTTTGGAGGGCCAGGTAGCAATATGTAGGTGCGATTGTCTTTATCGAGTAACATACCAGGCGCCATGCCATGATGGTTTTTTAGAACTTTACACCCTTCGAGAACGAGGGCCTGTTTTTTATTATTTTCAGTCATTGGACGGCCGTATCTCGCGAAAAATTCCTCGATATAAGTGAGTGCTTCGTGATCAAAAGCGAGAGGCACGCCTAAATGTTTGGCAATCGTTTCTTTTGTTAAGTCGTCTTTTGTAGGGCCAAGTCCACCCGAGAATATGATGAGGTCGGCTCTTTCTTCCGCGATTTTTATAGCATTTTGCAGGCGGTTTGCGTTATCACCCACCACCGTATGGAAGTAAACATTTATCCCTAGTTCAGAAAGTTGGCTTGAAATAAATTTCGCATTCGTATTCGCAATTTGCCCTAACAACAATTCAGATCCCACTGCAATAATCTCTGCATTCATCACTGGTCCCCCGCTTTTTTTGGATTTATTTCCTTTATTATAACTGATTGTATATTTTACGGATTGTTTTTTGGTTTCATTCTTAGGGAGAAAATAAAAAAATCGGAATTCATTATTGAATCCCGAGGTGGTTTAGAGTTATTTCGAGTTTACAAAAATCATTCTGTTCTTCCAGAAGTAGTCCCAGCCAGACCAAACTGTGAAGATTAGTGCGATGTAAAGCATGATCATGTCAAATGGAATACCGAACATCACGAAGAATGTGTTGTGCAATAATAAGGAAGCGATCGCAACGATTTGTGCCCATGTTTTGATTTTTCCTAGGTTACTTGCAGCGACAACTTCTCCGCCTTCTGCAGCAAGGATTGCACGTAAGCCTGTGACCGCAAACTCACGGCTAATGATGACAATGATGATCCAGCTTGGTGCATAGCCGAGTTCGACTAACACGATAAAGGCAGCGGATACTAATAGTTTATCTGCTAAAGGATCTAGAAACTTCCCTAGGTTGGTAACTAAATTGTATTTTCTCGCGAAGTGGCCGTCAATCCAGTCTGTACAAGAGGCGATGATGAATATTAATCCCCCTACAAAATGTTCGACTGGCATGTCTGCGCCGAATAAATTCATTTCTCCCCAGCCAAAGTCATAGATCATGACAATGACAAAGATAGGGATTAAGATGATTCGCGAAACTGTTATTTTATTTGGTAAATTCATGTAAAAAAACACCTTTCATTTCTAAAAAAACGGCTGTCCAGAAAGCAATTTTTCTGCACAGCCTTTCTTCAAGTATTCGTTCGTAAATAGTTGAGTGACTTACTGCAGTTACATACAGTTTCCACAAATCACGGTTAGTTTATAAGTATGTAATATTATTTTAGGGTTTGGGTTGTTGGGTTATTGGGTTATTGGGTTGTTGGGTTATTGGCTTGGGTTTGGCGGCGGTAATGGACGGTTTAGTGGGTTGCTGGGTGTGAATTGTCTATTAAGGATTAGTTAATGGACACTTCAGCCGGATTTCGAGCTCGTTTTGTCCATTAAAGTGATGTTATTGGACAATTCAACTAAATTTTCGGTGTGAATTGTCCATAATGGACTAGTTAATGGACATTTTGGCCCATTTTCGAGCTAGTTTCGTCCATTAAAGTGATGTTATTGGACAATTCAACTAAATTTTCAGTGTGAATTGTCCATAATGGACTAGTTAATGGACATTTGCACGGCTTTTTCTAACCCTAATGTCCATAAAAGACATGTTAATGGACATTTTAGTTACTTTTTATGGGTGTTTTGTCCATAAGAGTCCTTCCTATGGACACTTTAGCCACTTTTTTCACTTGTTTTGTCCATTAGAGCCATTCTCATGGACACTTCATTCACTTTTCGCGCTCATTTTGTCCATGAGAGCCCTTCTCATGGACACTTCAAACACTTTTCCCACTTGTTTCGTCCATGAGACCACTTCACATGGACACTTCATTCACTTTTCCCGCTCATTTTGTCCATGAGAGCCCTTCTCATGGACACTTCATTCACTTTTCCCACTTGTTTCGTCCATGAGACCACTTTACATGGACACTTCATTCACTTTTCCCGCTCATTTTGTCCATGAGAGCCTTTCTCATGGACACTTCAAACACTTTTCCCACTCATTTTGTCCATTAGAGCCCTTCTCATGGACACTTCAAACACTTTTCCCACTTATTTCGTCCATGAGACCACTTCACATGGACACTTCATTCACTTTTCCCACTTGTTTCGTCCATGAGACCACTTCACATGGACACTTCATTCACTTTTCCCGCTCTTCCTGTCCATAAGACCGCTTTTCATTAAGCTAATTACTCCTGCGCCGCTTCTTCCGCGAACTTAAAGATCATGTTTTGTACACTTTTGCCACGTTCTTGTGGGTTTGTTGTGTATGGTACTTCGATGTCGTTGATAAAGATTTTTGCGTTGTTTGCGTTACCAAGGCGAATTCGTGCGTATCCATTTGCTGTTGCGTCGAATGTGACTTCATCGCCAGCACCGTATACGTCAGCTGTAATTTGTTCAGCTCGGTTTGCGTCTTGGATACCAACCCATGTATCACCTGAAACGACAACTTTAATATTGAGTGTTTCTGTGTTAGAAAGTTCATTCACTGTAGTGATACTTCCGTCTGCTTCTGTTCTTGTTTCAGAAACTTTGATGGATTGTTCTTCAGCAGGTTCTTCTTCCACAGGCTCTTCAGTATCTGTTTCTTCGTCAGTTGCTTCGCCTTCATCTGTAGTAGAACCAGAAGTTTCGTCATTTTCATTTGGTGTTGGGGTCGGTTTTTGATCGTATTCAAATTGTGTTTCATCTACTTGTTCATCTTCAGGTATGTTTTGTACCTTTTGAGAGTAGAGGAACCAAATAACCGCTATGATCACGATGATAAATAATGCCACTATAATTTTTGGTGCAGTTTCCATCATTTTTCCTGATGATCTAGAGTTTCTGCGTGTTGGAGTATAAGGAACAGATTGAGTTACCTCTTCAGGAGTCGTGCTCGGAACTTCATTTTTATATTGTTCTAAAAGTTCTTCTGACTTTAATCCTACTGCTTCTGCATACTGTTTTATAAATGCGCGTACGTAAAAAGTACCTGGCATAATTGAATAATTGCCCTCTTCGATGCCCACCAAATATCGTTTCTGAATTTTTGTAATTTCTTGTAAATCATCTAAGCTGTATCCTTTAGATAATCTGGCTTCTTTCAGTCGAGTACCGAGCTCCGTCACTTTTCTCACCTTCTTTTACTGTAATCAAATTTCGCTTTAGCTTATTTGGCCAACTAGCGCCAATTTCATAATCAACTACTAAAAATTAAATCCTCCGAAAAAATTGTCCGTTTGAGACATCATTTGATTTTTTTCCATTATGTCATAAGTGATTTCTTCATTTGGATCGTGTCGTAATTCAATGATATAGTCAAAATCTTCTATTTTATATTCTGATATTTGGACAAACATATCTGGATGTTCAATTACTTTGATGGTTGGCATTTTCATGATTTCACGAACGAGACGTAAATGTCCTTCGTCGTTACTATTACGTGTTACTGCACCATCTAGAATAAAAATATTATTGTCACTGAACTCATCACCAATGAGTTTGTTGCGGAGTGTTTGCTTAATCATTGTAGATGATAAGAAAATCCACTTTTTGTTGGCACAGACGCTGGCAGCTACTACCGATTCCGTTTTACCAACCCTTGGCATACCACGGATTCCGATTAGTTTGTGTCCTTCCATTTTGAAAAGTTCCGCCATGAAATCAACAAGAATACCTAGTTCTGTACGAACAAATCGGAAAGTATTTTTTTCATCTACATCTCTTTGGATGTAGCGGCCGTGTCTTACAGCTAGGCGATCGCGAATTTTTGGTTGACGAAATTTTGTAACATGAATGTTTTCCATTGTAGACACAATAGAAATAAATCGTTCAATGGAATCTTCAGTTTCAGCATTTAAAAGCATTCCACGACGACCTTCATCGACCCCATTAATGGATACTATATTGACTCTAAGCATACCAAGTAGTGACGCGATATCACCTAATAACCCTGGACGATTCACTTGAATCTCATATTCAAAATACCATTCACTCATAAAAAAAATCGTCCCCTTACTATTGAAACGAAAAATTATATTAATAGTTTCATCATAGCGGATTTTCTATGTATTGAAAAGTTGCAAAACGACAAAAATCTTCCTAAATAATTTTCCCACTTTATGTAGAAAGATAGATTCATATATTATACTGTGTAAAATTTCCATTAATTGTCATGGTGTTAGTAAAAGAAAAGGAGGACAAAGCCTCCTTTTACAAGAAACATATGAGGCCTCACATGAAGTGAGAAGGGTAATTTTTAAAGTTGTGACTTTGCGCCATTTTTTTGTATGCTCCTAAAATGCACGTGTGCCACGTACCAAACATCCCCCTGCAACCCTTACCAAGATTGATAATGGATAGAAGAAAAATGAATGTTATTGTACGCGATTGTTGTGCACAAGCTTGATGATACAGTTAGCAATAGCATGCTTTTCATCGTTAGAAGCTACTCCCCATAAGTCAGAAAGTACGCGTTCTTGCTCGTTTTTAGGATCTACGTTTTTTTGTAAGTAGTCACCGATTTGAACAGCAGTGGCTTCAATCATTTTTTTGGACATACCAGTGTTTTCAGCATTATCAACTTGTTTGCCTAAAAACCCTGTCCAACGATCCCAGTTTTCTAATAAACCCATTTTTCACTCCTCCTTTGCACAATTAGTATGAGCAAAGGAGATTTTTTTATGTACTAACTAATTTGGCGGTGAGAGAAATTATGAATTTTTGATTGGGCTGGGTTTATAGATGGTTTCTATGTTACCTTTCGTGATTAATATTGGTCGGTTTGGGCACTTAGAGATCTTCTATGTTACCTTTTGTGTTTATTTTTGATTCGGTTGGTCACTTAGAATGTTTCTATGTTACCTTTTGGAATGATTTTTGTTCCGTTTGGGCACTTAGAGAGCTTCTATGTTACCTTTTAGGACTATTTTTGTTCCGTTCGGGCACTTAGAGAGCTTCTATGTTACCTTTTAGGACTATTTTTGTTCCGTTTGGGCACTTAGAGAGCTTCTATGTTACCTTTTGGGTTTATTTTTGATTCGGTTGGGCACATAGAGAGCTTCTATGTTACCTTTTGGGTTTATTTTTGATTCGGTTGGTCACTTAGAGAGCTTCTATGTTACCTTTTGGAATGATTTTTGTTCCGTTTGGGCACATAGAGAGCTTCTATGTTACCTTTTGGAATGATTTTTGTTCCATTTGGGCACATAGACAGCTTCTATGTTACCTTTTAGGGCTATTTTTGTTCCGTTTGGGCACATAGACAGCTTCTATGTTACCTTTTAGGGCTATTTTTGGTCGGTTTGGGCACATAGAACGTTTCTATGTTACCTTTCGTGCTCATTTTAAGTTTGTTTGGTCACTGAGTCGGTTTCTCTGTTACCTTTCGTGCTTAATTTTAGCTCATTCGGTCATTGAGATCGCTTATCTGTTACCTTTCACACAGAAATTCACCCATTTCGGGCAATGACTCAATCCAAACTTAAATATACCATCCACCATTCACACGAATAATCTGCCCTGTGACATAATCAGCTTGACCACTTAAATAAAACGCGACCATGTTGGCAACGTCACGAGTTTCACCCGCGCGTGCAAGTGGGATTTCTTCAAATACCCGGGATTTTTCTTCATCCGATAAGTGGTTATTCATTTCTGTCTCAATAAATCCAGGCGCGATTGCATTTACTCGAATCCGGTTAAACGCAACTTCTTTGGCGTATGATTTAACAAATGAATGTTGTGCACCTTTTACCGCCGCATACACCGCTTCACCAGCGGATCCTGCCTCGCCCCATATAGAGCCAATGAATAAACAATAACTTACATCATTTTTACGTAGTTTTCCCGAAAGCAACGCAAGTAATCGAATTGGATTTTGCACATGGACATGCCAAAGTTTATCCATTTCTTCAACAGGTGTATCTTCAATCAGTCCATAATATGCATGGCCGCTTGCAAACACGACTGCATTTAAATGAAAGATTTGTGGCGCCAATGTTTCAGCACCATTCACATCGGTAAAGTCCGATTGCACAGGAATAAACTCTTGATTTGGGTAATCAAGAGTTAGTTCCTTCAACAGTTGCTGAATTTTTTCTGTTCCTTTATTGTAATGCAAATAGAGGGACCATCCGTCTTTTGCTAAGCGCTGACAGATGGCACTCCCGATTGCACCAGATGCCCCAAGTACAAGTGCAAATTTGTTCATTTTGTTTCGCTCACTTACTTAAATTTTCAGAAGCTGCTCTGACGCGATGGCGGCTTGCGGATTTATTTCATTCACTTGAAATACGCCTCGAAGGCTTTCCTTCATTAATTTCGCTCGTTCACTGGAACTACTTTAAACACTGTTTGTTGTGACTCACCTAAAATTGTGCCGAACGCTTCTTTAATGTCTTCGACTGTTAATTTTTCAATAACAGGCACTGCATCAAATAGGTTCATGTCATTGAATTTATAACGTGTGAATTGGTTGGCAATAAATTCGATTGAGTTTAGTGCACGTAAGAAGAAGCCAATTTTTTTGCGTTTAATACGCTCAATTGCTTCAGGCTTAAACACATCTTCCGTTTCGACTTTATTAATTTGCTCAAGCACTAACTCTGCGAATTTATCTGGATCCGCAGTGTCTGATCCTATTAACGCGAAGCCAAATCCTTGTTCAAGGGAGAAATCGTAGGCATATGACTCGTCGATCAGACCGCTTTCATACACATTTGTGTAGAAATCAGAAGCACGGCCGAATAGACATTCTAAACCAATTTGCACAGAAAGCTCGTGTTTCAGCATTGCATCGCCTGAAAGATTTGTTTCTTTCGCTTTTAAGCCGATATACACTTTTGGTTTTTGCACATCCATTTTAATTTCACGTGTTTTATGTGCTACTTCTGTTGGTTCATCTTCAAAGTGACGCTCGATTTCCGCCGCTTCTTTGAATACTTTTTGATCTTGATTCTTTTTAATGAACTCGATCATTTCGTCCGGATTCACCGCACCAACTACAAATAATATCATATTGGATGGATGATAGAAAGTGTTATAGCAAGTATATAAGTGCTCCGCCGTAATTTTATCGATTGATTCTTCAGTTCCGGCAATGTCAATTTTCACTGGATGGTTATGGAACATGTTTTCAATCGTACCAAAATACACTCGATAATCAGGTTGGTCATTGTACATTTGGATTTCTTGGCCAATGATGCCCTTTTCTTTATTCACTGTTTTTTCAGTGAAATATGGCTCTTGCACAAAATTCAAAAGTGTTTCTGTATTTTTTAACACGTTGTCTGTTGAAGAGAATAAATACGCCGTACGCGCGAAAGTAGTGAATGCGTTTGCTGATGCACCGTATTCACTAAATTGTTGGAACACGTCTCCATGCTCTTTCTCAAACATTTTATGTTCTAAAAAGTGCGCAATTCCATCCGGCACCGTGATCATTTCATCTTCACCAAGCGGTTTAAATGTGCGATCCACTGAACCGTATTTCGTTGTAAAGGTCACATAAGTTTTTGAAAAACCTTTTTTCGGCAAGATATAAACTTCTAATCCGTTTGAAAGTTTTTCATAGTAAAGTGTTTCATCAAGCTGCTTAAAATCAATTGTTTGCATCTTGTGTGCCCTCCTTCCCACTTAAGAAGTAAATCGCTTCTAGTTTTAACTTCTCAGCCATTTGCTGTAGGTCTTCTTTCGTAACCTTCGCCCAACGCTCTTTCCAAGTGTCAACTGAGAATTCTTCACCATAGTCTTTGTATTGATCATAAATATCTATTTGTCCACGCGCCGAATCTAACGCTTCTTTTAATTGATTCGTCATCATCGCTTTTGTTTGATTCAGTTCAAGGTCAGTAATTTCACCATTTTTCATGGCATCAAGCTGTTCTTTAATGACATCAATTGCTTTTTTCTCATTGGACGGCTCGATTCCAGAAACAACGTATACAAGACCGTAGTGAGATGAATAAGAACTTGAAGCATAGTAAGCTAAACTTTCACGTTCACGTACATTCATGAAAATTTTAGAATGGGCATACCCACCAAATACACCATTGAAAATTTGCATTTTTGGATAGTCTTCATCACCAAATTTGATTGGCGTGCTATAACCCATATGCAATTTCCCTTGATTCATTTCTTGTTTTTCATTTGTATATTCTTTTTCCGGTCCTTCTTCAGGGTATTCCGGGTAAGGAATTGGTTCACGGTCTTTGAACTGTAAAGCGTTTACAAGTTTTTCCTGAATCGCTTCAACATCCACATCCCCAAGAACATAAATATCAATTTTGTCTTCATTGATCATGGAATGGTAAGCTTTTGTTAAGCTTTCAGGTGTTACTTTTTTCACTTCTTCAATCGTACCATTCGCTGAAATGGATGCTGGTTGATTTGGTCGCATAATTTGCGTTAGGCGTTGATGAGCATAACGTGTTTTATCATCAAAAACTGATTGAATCCGTTGAATAATCATTTCTTTTTCGCGTTCCACGATAGAAGGAACAAATTGATCATTTTCGAAATTGGGGTTAAAAATCGCTGTTTGAATTAAATCAATTACGTCATCAAGGACTTTATTATTTGCTAAATATTGATCATTCACCGTTTCAACATTCAAAACTACTGTGTGATCTTGGCCGCGCTTTGACGCATCAAAATACATAACCGTACCGTACAGATCATCTAAATGACTACGGTATTCGGCCGCTTTTTTAAATTTCCCGTTACTATGGTGCATCACGTTGGATAAAACCGAACGCTCTGCCGCATCCTTAACTGTAAGTGGCTTTCTCCACTTTATTGAAAAATTAACCGTTTTGAATTGTGAGGATTGTCGAATATGTAGGGAAACGCCCTTGGCAATCTCAATTGTTGAAAACAAATAAATACCCCTCTCTATTCTAGGTTGTAAATCATCTTTAATTAGCTGCGACTTTGGACTATTTTAGTGTCACTCTTTCATCGCACGTTTAACTCGGAATGAATTCTGTTATATCCTTCGATTGGAAAATAATTTTCCAACATCGCTAAAAAATAACAATTCATAACACTACTATACATGTCTTATTATGGTTTATGCAAAAATTAATATGTATTCGGAAATAAAATCGGTCATAGGAGTTTTGGCTTGGTGGTTTTAGGAGAGAGGTTTTGGGGTCAATTTTGAGAGATTGTGAGTAGTGGGGATTTATGGGCGTGTTTTGGGAGTTTATGGGCGGGTTTCGGAGCTTTATGGGCGAGTTTTGAAGGTTTATGGGTGGATTTCGGAGCTTTATGTGCGAGTTTTGAAGGTTTATGTGCGGGTTTCCAGACTTTATGGGCGGGTTTTGGGGCTTTATGTGCGGCTTTTGAAGGTTTATGGGCGAGTTTCCAGGCTTTATGGGCGATTTTTGAAGGTTTATGGGTGGATTTCGGAGCTTTATGTGCGAGTTCAATTTTATCGCGGTTGCAGGAAACAATACGTTTGAGGCGGCTGCAGAGACTGGTGTGAATAGTAATAAGGTTGTTGAGGAAGCGAATAAAGTTTCTGAATCTGGTAGTACGGAAATGGACACTTTATACAAGTTACATGTTTGTTTTGTCCATTATCACCAGTATAATGGACAGTTTCACTTTATTCCCAAACCGATTTGTCCATTATCACCTTCTTATTGGACAATACACCCCAGTTCCCCACACGTTTTGTCCATTAACCTCATCATAATGGACATTTCCACCCCATCCCAAAACCGAAATATCCATTATCACCCGCCTATTCTCCGCACCAACACACACACCAGTCCCCTTCATCCCCGCAACCAAATACAAAAAACCGCACCCCGAAGTCCCCCTCGAGTTGCGGCTGCGCATTTCATTTTCCAAAAATTAAATTATCTTTTCCCTTTAATATAAGGCACACCACTTGCTTTTGGTGCGTTTGCTTTTCCGATGAATCCAGCTAAAGCGATGATTGTTAATGCGTAAGGTAAGATCGCTAAGATTACTGGTGGAATATCTTTTACGTATGGAATTGCGTTTCCGACTACGCTCAGTGATTGAGCTAGACCGAAGAATAATGCTGCTCCCATTGCGCCTAGTGGATGCCATTTACCGAAGATCATAGCAGCTAGTGCCATGAATCCTTGTCCACTGATTGTTGAAGCTGAGAAGTTACCAGCGATTGCTTGTGCGAAGATTGCTCCCCCGATACCACCAAGAGCACCAGAGATTAATACTGCAATGTAACGTGTTTTTGCAACGTTGATACCCATTGTGTCAGCAGCCATTGGGTGTTCCCCAACAGCACGAATTCTTAAACCGAATGGTGTTTTGTATAATACGAACCAAGCAATGATTACCACTGCGAAGGCAAGGAATGAAGTTGCGTATACATCTTCAAAAAATAATGGTCCAATGAATGGAATGTCAGATAAAACCGGAACATCAAAACGTGAGAAACGTTGTGAAATTGAGTCAGTTTGACCTTTATCGTAAATTAATTTTACGATAAATACTGTTGCTGCAAGACCTAACATATTGATGGCAACCCCAGATACTGTTTGGTCAGCACGGAATGATACTGCAGCAATTGCTAAGATCGATGCCATTAAAATACCGAAGATCATTGCAACAATTAAGCCTACCCATGGTGTTAATGTTCCGAATGCGTCAACAAAAGTTAAGTTAAAGATGATACTACTTGCTGCTCCGACGATCATAATTCCTTCAAGACCAATATTTACTACACCCGAACGTTCTGTAAATACGCCACCAATTGCCGTCATGATTATTGGAGCTGCATAAAATATAGCTGAAGGAATGATAAAATAAAGCACTTCTAAAAAGCTCATCTTATTTTACCTCCTTTTTCGATTTCCCTGCACGATCAAGCAATAGTCGGATGACATAGCCTGAAGCTGCAAATAAAATAATTAAGGCGATTACGATGGACACGATTTCGTTTGGTACACCGGCTTCGTTTGGCATGTTGATACCACCATTTTTCAATGAACCAAATAAAATTGCCGCAAAGAATACACCTACTGGTTGGTTAGCTCCTAATAAAGCAACGGCGATACCGTCAAATCCGATACCTGGTAAAGAAGACATTGTTGCGATATTTTCAAATGTACCTAATGCTTCCATTGCACCAGCTAAACCTGCAAACGCACCAGAAATAAGCATCGATAATACGATATTTTTCTTAACATTCATCCCTGCATATTCTGCAGCGTTTCTGTTAAATCCTACTGCTTTTAACTCGTAACCACGAGTTGTTTTCTCTAGAATGAACCACATTACGACTACACCAATGATTGCGATAATGAATCCCCAGTGCAAACGAGAGAAGTCTGTAATTGATTGTAAAAAGTCTGAACGTAATGAAGCTGATTCATGTACTTTTGGAGTACGCTCTGATCCGCCTGTTACCCAGTCAATAAGTGGGTTAATTGATCTTAAGGCGATGTAGTTCATCATAATTGTCACGATTACTTCGTGCACACCTAGATGAGCTTTTAATAAACCTGGGATGTATGCCCATAATGCACCAACAACTGCTGCTGCAAGAATCGCAAGTGGAAGGTGTATTACCATTGGTAGGTCAACTGCAAACCCTACATAAGCTGCGGCGAACCATCCCATGATTAATTGACCTTCAACCCCGATGTTGAATAGTCCTGTGCGGAAAGCAAAGGCAACCGCTAAACCTGAGAAAATATAAGGAACGATAGTACGAATTGTTTCACCTAAGTTATAACTACTACCAAAAATACCATTCCATAAAGCAATATACCCATCTACTGGGCTATAACCACTGACTAACATCACAATTGCCCCAAAGATTAAACCTAGAATGATTGAAATCACTGGGACTAAAAAATTCTGAGTGCGGCTACTCATTATGCTTCACCACCCTTTTTGCTGCTACCTGATAACTCTTGTCCAGCCATCAATAAGCCTAATTCTTGTTCATTTGTTTCTTTTGGAATCACTGTATCAATAATCGCACCGTCATAGATAACTGCAATACGATCTGAAACATTCATGACTTCATCTAATTCAAATGAAATTAATAAAACCGCTTTTCCTTTATCGCGTTGCTCGATTAATCGTTTGTGGATGTATTCGATTGCTCCTACATCCAGACCACGTGTTGGTAGTGCAGCGATCAATAAATCTGGGTTACGTGTAATTTCACGACCAATGATTGCTTTTTGTTGGTTACCACCAGATAAAGCACGTGCTAAAGACATGTCGCTCGCTGTACGAACGTCAAATTCTTCAATGATTTTACCAGCAATACTTTTAATCTTTTTGTAATCCATAATGCCGCCTTTTGATATCGGCTCTTTATAGTAAGTTTGTAATGCGATATTGTGACTAATTGGGAAGTCAAGAACTAGTCCGTGTTTGTGACGGTCTTGTGGAATATGTCCAATTCCCGCTTCTGTAATTTTTCGAGGTTTGAAGCCAGTAATGTCTTTATTGTTAAGCATGACTTTACCGCTTTTCACTTTACGTAAACCAGTAATCGCTTCGATAAGTTCTGCTTGTCCATTACCATCGATACCAGCAATACCTACGATTTCACCAGCACGCACTTCTAAATTTAGTCCTTTAACTTTTTCAATTCCACGATTATCGGCAACTACTAAATTTTCGATCTTCAATACTGTATCTGTTGGATTCGGATCTTTTTTCTCTGTTTTGAATGTTACTTGACGTCCAACCATCATTTCTGCAAGTTGTGTTGGGTTTGTTTCAGAAGTATTAACTGTGCCAATACCTTCCCCTTTACGAATGATAGTTACACGGTCAGAAACATCCATAATTTCTTGCAGTTTGTGTGTAATTAAAATGATTGATTTACCTTCTTGAATAAGGAGCTTCATAATTTGGATCAACTCAGTAATTTCTTGAGGTGTTAATGAAGCAGTAGGCTCGTCAAAGATTAAAATTTCCGCACCACGGTATAATGTTTTAATAATTTCAACACGTTGTTGCATACCAACTGAAATGTCTTCGATTTTTGCATAAGGGTCTACGTTTAAACCGTAACGCTCTGAAAGTTCTTGAACTTTTTTCGCAGCGTTTTTAATATTAATCGTCCCTGCTTTAGTCGGCTCGTTTCCTAAAATAATGTTTTCCGTAACCGTAAAGTTCTCAACTAACATAAAGTGTTGATGCACCATTCCGATTCCGAGTCTGTTTGCTACGTTCGGGTCAGTTATCTTTACTTCTTTCCCATTTACTTTAATGACGCCCGCTTCAGGTTGATATAAACCGAATAAAACGTTCATTAGAGTGGATTTTCCAGCACCATTCTCACCTAATAATGCATGGATTTCTCCTTTTTTAACTTGAAGCGTAATGTTGTTATTGGCTACAAAATTGCCAAATTGCTTTCGTATGCCAAGCATTTCAATTACATACTCCAACCTGTTCACTCCTTACCGACTTTTAATTAGTATGATTGATTCATTGTATCATCAATTCAATTACACTTCTTTGCATAATTGTGTGAAAAATATTTGTCTTGTGTTATCCATTCACGAGAAATTTTTGTGTAAATCTACACGATATGATGTAAGTTGAAGCTTTATTCGCAATGGTAGTTCTGAAGAAGTAGTAATATGAATAATTACCTATTCAACATTTATGCGGTAACTTCCTTCATTCAAATCGTGTGCTCGCTAAAAATGATTATCGATCTTTGCTCAGGAAGCGTTTACATCAAGTATTAAAAATCAATGCAACGCTTTAAACATTTACTAGCTGATTATATTTATGCTAGTATGCGTTTTCTCAACAAAAATGAATAATTAACACAAGAAAAGTTTCAAAACTCCTAAAATATTATATTTCGAAATTTAAAACTTTTCATCTGCTAATTTATAGCAATAATTTAGTGAATTTGTCAACAAACTTAGAAAAAAAGCATGTTTTCAATTAATCAAAGTTTTTAGAAAAATCCCACAAGACAGAAAAACATGAAGACCAGCATAGGCTAGCCTTCATGATTTGAACAATTTAAGAAAATTATTTTGGTTCGTTTGGAACAACGATTGTACCATCAATGATTTGTTTTTTGAATTCTTCGATTTTAGCTTTTGTTTCTGAAGCCATAACACCGCGGTCATCAGCTAAGTCAACACCGTTATCAGCTAAACCGTAATTGATTAATTCTCCACCTGGGAATTTACCTTCTTTAGCTAATTTAGATACTTCTTGAGCAGCAACATCAACGCGTTTTAATACAGAAGTTAATGTTACGTTTGTATCCGCGTTTACTTGACCTTCATCGTATTGGTCACGGTCAACACCGATTACCCATACGTTAGCGTTTGGATCTTTTTGTTTACGTTCCTTAGCTTCTGTGAATAAACCGTTACCTACACCACCAGCAGCGTGGAAGATAATGTCAGCACCTTGATCATACATTAAAGCAGCAATTGAACGACCTTTTTCTGCATCTGAGAAGCTATCAGCATATTGTATTAATACTTCTACGTCTGGGTTAGCAGCTTCAACACCAGCTACGAAACCAGCTTCGAATCCACCGATAATTGCTCCTTCCATACCACCGATGAAACCAACTTTACCAGTTTTTGTTTCAAGAGCTGCTGCTACACCAGCAAGGAATGAAGCTTCGTTAGCGTTAAACATAATTGAAGCAACGTTTGGAAGATCTGGAACAACTTCGTCAATGATTGCGATTTGCGCATCTGTACGTTGTTCAGCAACTTCTACTACTGCGTCGTGTAATTTATATCCAACTGCGAATACTAAATCGAAATCACGTTGGATTAAGTTTGTTAAGTTCGTTACATAATCAGCTTCTGATTCAGATTGTAGGTAGTCGTAACCACCATTTCCTTTTGATAAACCGTTATCTTTACCGAATTGCTCAAGGCCTTCCCAAGTTGATTGGTTGAATGATTTATCATCAACTCCACCAACGTCAGTTACCATTGCAACTGAGAAATCATTTTCTTCTGTAGTAGTTTCACCAGTTGTTGTTTTTTCGCCTTCTTCTTTAGCACCACAAGCACCAAGAAGTGTTCCAACAGCTAAAATAGAAGCCATTGCAAAACCAAACTTACGTTTTTTCATGATTTTTGGTCCCCCCAAAGGATTAGTTAGTAATTTATTAGTAGGATCACTTATCTGCTCAAATAAGTATGTTTTCTCTATTTTCACACAAATTAGAACAATTCCTACTAACCGTTCATTAATATATCATTTTTTACAAACTATTAAAACTGTTTTTAATCAAATATGTTAAGTAACTTTAAAATTTGAAGAAATTTGTGCGAAATTTAGCGAATTATGTCATGCTAATTGGAGGTTTTAGAATTATTGTGACATACTAATAGGTTTGGTGGATCGGGGTGGAGTGTGGTTGGTTGGAAGATAAATGGAAAAATTAGAGGTTTTGGGGCTCAAGTGGTGTTTTAGGTAATAGCTGGGTCTAGGAGCTTAGGTTTGTTTGGGTGTGTTTTAGTGAAGGTATTGTGAGTGAATTCGGGTTAATGGACAGGTCGAGGTGGAATGTTTCTTGTTTTGTTCATTATCAGGGGTCTTATGGACAATTCGCGGATGAATGCTACTTGTTTTGTCCATTATCAGCGGTCTTATGGACAGTTCGGGGATGAATGCTACTTGTTTTGTCCATTATAAGCGGTCTTATGGACAATTCGGGGATGAATGCTACTTGTTTTGTCCATTAGAAGCGGTCTTATGGACAGTTCAAGGTGGAATGTTTATTGTTTTGTCCATTATAAACGGTCTTACGGACAGTTCGGGGAGAGTTCTTACTTGTTTTGTCCATTATCAGCGGTCTTATGGACAGTTCAGGGATGAATGCTACTTGTTTTGTCCATTAGAAGCGGTCTTATGGACAGTTCGGGGAGAGTTCTTACTTGTTTTGTCCATTATAAACGGTCTTATGGACAGTTCAAGGTGGAATGTTTCTTGTTTTGTCCATTATAAACGGTCTTATGGACAGTTCGGGGTGGGTTCTTACTTGTTTTGTCCATTATCAGCGGTCTTATGGACAATTAAGGACGATATTATAATAATATTGTCCATTAGAAAAATTCATAGTGACTTAACAAGTCTAATATTCTTTATTCAATTAACTTTGAATGCTTCTATGTTACCTTTCACTCCCAATTTTCGTTCACTTGATCACTTAGAAGGCCACTATGTTACCTTTCACTCCCAATTTTCATTCATTTGGTCACTTAGAACAGTTCTATGTTACCTTTCATTCTCAATTTTCATCCATTCGGTCACATAGAATGATTCTATGTTACCTTTCATTCTCAATTTTCATTCAATTGGTCACTTAGAAGCTCTCTATGTTACCTTTCACTCCTAATTTTCATACACTTGGTCACTTAGAACGGTTCTATGTTACCTTTCACACATGAATCTTATTCATTTGGTCACATAGATTGTCACTTTTGCTCACTCCCCCAACCTCATCCCCCAAAACAAAAAAACACAAAGACCAGCGCACCCTTGCGCCAGCCTTCGTGTTTCACTGATCACCCAATATTTATTATTTAGGTTCGTTCGGTACTTCGATTTCACCGTCGATGATTTTTTGTTTGTATTCTTCGATTTGAGCTTTTGTTTCGTCTGATAATGCACCACGGTCGTCGGCTAAGCTTACGCCGTTGTCAGCTAAACCGTAAGTGATTAATTCTCCACCTGGGAATTTACCTTCTTGAGCTAATTTAGCTACTTCTTGTGCAGCGATACCAACTTCTTTTAATACAGAAGTTAATACTACGTTTGTATCCGCGTTTACTTGACCTTCGTCGTATTGGTCACGGTCAACACCGATTACCCAAACGTTTGCATTTGGATCTTTTTGTTTACGTTCTTTTGCTTCTGTGAATAAACCGTTACCAGAACCACCAGCAGCGTGGAAGATAATGTCTGCGCCTTGGTCATACATTAATGCTGCGATTGAGCGTCCCTTTTCTGCATCCGTGAAGCTATCTACATATTGAACTAATACTTCTACGTCTGGATTAGCTGCTTCAACACCAGCTACGAAACCAGCTTCGAATCCACCGATAATTGCACCTTCCATACCACCGATGAAACCAACTTTACCAGTTTTTGTTTCAAGAGCTGCTGCTACACCAGCTAGGTATGAAGCTTCGTTTGCATTAAACATAATTGATGCTACGTTTGGAATATCTGGAACCACTTCGTCAATAATAGCGATTTTCGCATTTGGACGTTGTTCAGCTACTTCTACTACTGCATTATGAAGTTTATATCCAACACCGAATACTAAGTCGAAGTCACGTTGGATTAAGTTAGTTAAGTTTGTTACATAATCAGCTTCTGATTCAGATTGTAGGTAGTCGTAACCACCGTTACCTTTTTTTAAGCCGTTTTCTTTACCGAATTGCTCGATTCCTTCCCAAGTTGATTGGTTGAAGGATTTGTCGTCAATCCCACCTTCGTCAGTTACCATTGCAACTGAGAATGTGTCTTCGTCATTTTTTGCATTGTCTTTGCCTTCATCTTTCGTGCCACAAGCACCTAAAAGCGTACCAACAGCAAGAATTGAGACAATTGCAAACCCAAACTTACGTTTTTTCATGTTGTTGTACCTCCAAAGGATTTAGTAAGTATTTAGCAGTCTATGATGTTCGTCTTTACATCCTATATGGAAAATTACATGGAACAATTACTCCGTATAAACATCATTAGAGTTCAAAATTCGGAATGTCTCTTCGTACAAATTAATACAAAGGAGAATAAACCAAGTAATTACACAATTGATGCTGAACATTCCTACCAATGTTTATCAATATAACATGCTTTACATTAAATTAAAATAACTTTTACAAACTTTTGTTAAAAAAATGAACAAATGTTTATAAATTTGTTGAAAATGAATGAAAGCATTCTTTATTCTACGTTTTGTTTATTGATCAACACTTGTCTTGGTCTTGATCCATCAGGTGGACCGACTACGCCGCGCATTTCCATTTGATCGACAATTCGTGCTGCTCTTGAATAGCCTATTCTAAATCGTCGCTGTAGCATGGAAACCGAAGCTGTCTGCATTTCAACAACTAGTTGAACCGCCTCATCATATAATTCATCGACTTCTTCTTCAAAAGCCTTTTCAGGTTCATCGGTTGGGATCATTGTTTCATCGTACTGTGCCTTTTGCTGTTCAATTACGAAATCAACAACAGCCTCAACCTCATCATCCGATACGAATGCACCCTGTACACGAACCGGTTTTGATTCACCTGCTGGTAAGAATAACATATCACCTCTTCCCAATAGTCTTTCTGCACCGCCCATATCTAATATTGTGCGCGAATCGATCGCTGATGATACGGCAAAAGCTATACGGGAAGGAATATTCGCTTTAATGACCCCAGTGATAACGTCAACAGAAGGTCTTTGAGTTGCGATGATTAAGTGAATTCCGGCAGCACGCGCCATTTGAGCAAGTCGTGTAATGGAATCCTCAACATCATGGGAGGCAACCATCATTAAATCCGCTAACTCGTCAATAATCACAACGATATACGGAAGTTTCGGATGTTTCTCTCCATTTTCAGCATTGAATTGATCGACATGATCGTTATAACCTTTAATATTTCTCGTCCCTGTATGGGAGAATAAATCGTAGCGTCTTTCCATTTCAGAAACGACTTTTTGCAATGCTTGTGAAGCTTTACGTGCATCTGTTACAACTGGAGCCAATAAATGCGGGATTCCGTTATAAACATTTAACTCAACCATTTTCGGGTCTATTAACATCATCTTCACTTCATGAGGAGCTGCACGCATTAAAATGGATATAATAATACCGTTAATACAAACGGATTTACCACTACCAGTGGATCCCGCAACAAGTAAGTGCGGCATTTTATTTAACTCGGATAATATAGCTTGTCCTGTAATGTCGCGACCAAACCCAATTAGCAATTTCGAGTCAGGGCGATTGTTTTCTTTTGCTTCTAAAACTTCACGTAACGTAACCATGGCAACTTCGCTATTTGGTACTTCAATTCCGATAGCAGATTTCCCTGGAATTGGTGCCTCCATACGTATATCTTTTGCCGCAAGAGCAAGTGCTAGGTCATCCTGTAAACTTACGATTTTACTTACTTTCACCCCAACATCCGGCATGATTTCGTATTTCGTAACAGCTGGACCAAGGTGAACTTGTGTTACACGAGCTTTTACACCAAAGCTATGGAAAGTTTGCTCCAGTTTTTTTGCATTCATTTGAATAACTGAGTATTCGCCACTTTGGTCATGCTCAGGTGGTAATTGGAGTAAATTCATCGTTGGCAATTTATAGTCTGTGTTTTCAACATTTGTTTGAACCGCTTTTTTCAATTGCTCCTCGAACCCGTCATCCACTTCATCGATTTCGTCTTTAGCTGGTTCTGGCGGTTTTGGATCATGTTTAATATTTTGTGTAAACGCAGAAATAATTGGTTCCTTAGTTGGTTGTTGAATGATAATTGGTTCATCTTCGTACGTGTCGATACTCGTGGCAACAACTTCATTTATAGGGACATCTGGCGTCTTAGCAGCTGCTTTTCGTGCTGATCGGTTTTCACGTTTGGACTCTGCCTTTTCATTTTCATTCGCTTTTTCTATTTTCTTTGGTTTCTTTTTTCTTGCGAATCTTTTCTTAATATGCGGACCTTTTTCGATAATAAAGGGTATGAGTGCTTTACCTGTAAGTAAAATAAGTCCAATGAATAAAATCACCCATGCTGCTACTTTTGCACCACTTGCATCAAACAATACGTGGAATAAGCTAAATAAAACCGCACCAACCATTCCCCCGCCAAGTGCATCACTTCTTGTGGCTATTCCTTCATTTTCTATTAAGATTCTCCAAGTCTCTCTTAATACCGAATCTGAGAGAAGCGCATCTCTTCTAGTTAAATCATCAAATAAGAAACTGTGACTAAAGATCGTCAAACTACAAATTAATAAAATGAACCCGATTACGATTCGGTCTTTTAATGTAATTGGTCTTCTCTGAATCATTAACACTACTGCTAGAAACACAGTAAAAATGGGAATGAAAATATATAAATTTCCTAATAGAAACATGGAAGCGGATTGAGTAACGCTTCCAACAACACCGAATTCAAAAAAGACGATGATGCCAATTGCAATTAATAACAATCCCATAATTTCATATATTAATGGTCCACCTTTATTTTTTGCTTTTGTGGATGGTCTTCGTTTTCTCTCTGCCATTACTTTCACCTATTTCTTTACTGTAATTCTTATTTGCGATTTTTGAGCTGCTGTCACGGTTGTCTCACGGTAGCTGTCTCCATCGCAAATTTTGAGCAAATTCTACATCATTGAAGTGAAAAAGGATTTCCTTACCCGTATATTCGGTTAAGAAAATCCTCCGTTGTTTGTTCATTCACTTACAATGACTACTGTATATTAGTACTCCATAATGATTGGGATAATCATTGGGCGTCGTTTCGTTTGTTGGAATAGGAACGCGTTTAACGTGTCGCGAATTTCTTGCTTAATGTTTGTCCATTCAAATGTGTCTTTTGCAACATATTTTTCAATTACACCACGTGCTATTTCTGTTGCTTCCACGATTAACTCTTCTGATTCACGCACATACACAAATCCACGAGAAATGATTTCTGGACCTGAAGCAATTTTCTTTTGTGCACGGTTTAATGTTACAACGATGATGAAAATTCCATCTTGTGATAGAAGTTTACGGTCTCTTAAGACGATGTTTCCAACGTCACCAACACCAATTCCATCAATTAGGACATTTCCAGCATGAACACGACCGCTCATGCGCATTTTACCATTTTTATATTCAACGATATCGCCTTTATCTGCGATAAAAATTTGAGATTTCTGCATGCCCACTGCTTGCGCAATTTTTGAATGGGCAATTAACATACGGTATTCGCCTTGGATCGGGATTAGATATTTTGGCTTTAAAATGTTTAGCATGAATTTCAAATCTTCTTGACTACCATGTCCAGAAACATGGATTTTTTTATCGGCAGTCATTACCGTTGCCCCTGCTTTTGCAAGGTTATTCATAGCTGTACCAATTTGAATTTCCATCCCTGGTGAAGGTGTAAACGTGATTAGTACAGTGTCTGTATCTTTAATTCGGATATCACGATGTTGTTTTTTCACGATTTTATCAAGCGCATCGAGTGGTTCGCCTTGATTGCCCGTAACAATAATGATTAGCTCGTCATCATTGTATTTATGAATGTCTTGAACTGGGATTAATGTTTCTTCATCGATTGTTAGATAGCCAAGATTCACACCAATATTGATGACTTTCTCTAAACTTTTTCCAATCAATGCGACTTTACGATTTGCCTGTTGTGCATGAGTAAACACTTGTTGAATGCGGATGAAGTTCGACGCATACACCGCCACTAAAATACGAGCTGGTGCAGAGTAGAAAAGTTTTGCTAACTTATCTTCAATTACAGTTTCACTTGTTGTATAGCCTGGACGCTCTGCTTCAGTAGATTCAGATAATAGTAGGAAAACACCTTCTTCCCCTAATTGCGCCATTTTTGCGATGTCAGGCTTATATTTCCCTTTAGCAGATTGATCAAATTTAAATTCACCTGTGTAAACAATTGCACCTTCTGATGTATGGAAAACAATCGCTAATGCATCAGGAATACTATGTGTCACATGGAAAAACGTCACATATGTAGAATTGAAATTCATACGACTTCTATTCGTTACTTCAAAGAATTTAATTGGATGTGGAACAGGTAAGTCTTTTAAATGTTCTTTTGCTAAAGCAATTGTTAACTTTGAACCGTAAACAGGGGCTTGAACTTTTTGTAGTACATAGGCAATGGAGCCGATTGCGTCTTCATGACCATGTGTTAAAAAGATCCCTTTTACGCGTTGTTTATTTTCTTCAAGGTACGTGATATCAGGAATCACGATATCGATCCCAAGCATTTCATCTTCCGGGAACATTAAACCGCTGTCCACAACGAAAAGCTCATCATCGATTTCGACCACGTACATCGATTTTCCGATTTCCCCTACTCCTCCAAGAGGGATCACTCGGATGATTTCATTTTTTGTAATTGTCACTTGATTTCCTCCTATAATATTCGCCCTAGCAGATCGGATCTATTTTGGGAGTTTCTACTCATGTACATTTTACTCCGTTAACCATGATCCCAATCGCCTTAGGCACAACACTTACTTATTTATGTTTATAGTTTCTCGAATATATTGTTAAATTTCTTGCATTACGTCCAAATTCCAGGTATTTAGACTAATACTGTAAAAAAATGAATATCCCGAACAAAACAACCACTTAATATCCATTATAAGGTGTGTTTGGATATATAACAAATAAAAAGTGAAAGAGCGTGTTGGAATTGAGAGATGTTTACTAGAGAGGCGAAGTGGTGTGGGAGATTTGGTGATAGAATGGGGATTTTGGAGGATGGGATTGTGGGCGGTTTTGGTGGTGGATTGGGGATGAGTTTGCGGGAAGGTGCGGGTGCTTTGGGTTATGGCAGCACCACATTTAATTTGGCGTGATTAATATGTTTCGACTAATTCATATTTCATTCTGTTTTCATTGTATTTATAGCACTGAGCAGTTACTTCAGGGATTGGTTTTGTTTTTATTAACGCGTAATAAAGTTCATTGCCACCTGCAACAAAGCCAATTGTGCCATTCTGTTGGATATCATAAGGGGCGATTTTGTCACTTACTCGAAGCGTCGCTACCCCTTCCCAAACATCTTTGTACCCTTCTGGCGTGTAACGGATCACATAATGTGAGAAAGTACTTTTTGGGGAGTGTAGCTAAAGTAAGTAGTGGTGGGTGGGAGTAAAAAGATTCTATGAGACTTTTTGGAAAGAGTCCAGGGGATGATGGGGACTTAGAAGGGTTCTATGTTACCTTAAGGATTAGAATCGGGCTAGTTCGGGCACATAGAGCGGTTCTATGTTACCTTTTTGGTGTAATTTATGGGTGTTTGGGCACTTAGAACATTTCTATGTTACCTTTCAGATGAAAATCAAACTTGTTCGGGCACATAGAGCCGTTCTATGTTACCTTTTTGGTGAAATTTATGGGTGTTAGGGCACTTAGAAGGGTTCTATGTTACCTTTCGGATGAAAATCATACTCGTTCGGGCACATAGAGCCGTTTTATGTTACCTTTCACCAAAAATTCAAGCCTGTTTGGGCACTGATATGGAATTTCCTGTTATTTTATTGGACATTTCAATGTCGCATTCAATTAGTTTTGCCCATTAACACAATGTTAATGGACAGTATCAATTGCTTACCCTATTGTTTTGTCCATTATCGTCTTCATATTGGACAATACACCATTGTTTTTATTTGGTAATGTCCATTAACTCGCACTTAATGGACAAATCACGTTTATTTTCACTATGTTTTGTCTATTAACACCTATATAATGGACATTTCCACTTCACATCAGTTGGGTTTTGTCCATTAACCCTTTATTAGTCTGAATATTTCTATTCATATTTCTCATCTCCTCCACCCTCCCCGCTGTCCTACGCTCTAAACCAAAAAACCGACCAACACAATTTGTGTCAGTCGGTTCCCAATATATCAAGCGCCCACCACAGCTGCAGCGGAGCCACTCTTCATTCAAATTAATATTTCGCTCTGAACTTTTTCGCTTTGGCCTGGTAGGTATTCCAGACTTTATCGAAGTCTACTTTGTCTTCGTCTCTTAAGCCGACTAATGGGAGTCTGACGTGCTCGACGTCGAAGCCCATTTTGCTCATGGCGTATTTGACTGGGACTGGGTTTGGACTTGCGAATAGTTCGCGAACTAACGGCAATAAGGCTTGATGAATTTCTGCAGCAAGATCGTGACGGCCTTCATCAAAGGCGCGAATCATGAGTTGCATGTCGTTCCCTACTACGTGAGAGGCTACGGAAATGACGCCGCGGCCACCTGCAGCAATAAGTGGTAATGTTAGACTGTCGTCACCACTATAGACGTAAAAGTCATCGTCCACATTACCTAGAATTTCTGTCATTTGATCGAGACTGCCACTTGCTTCTTTGACAACTCGAATATTTGGAATCTTACTTAGTGCGATGGATGTTTCGGTTGATATATTCACTCCAGTACGACCAGGGACATTATAGACCACTATTGGTAAACTTGTGGATTTGGCAACTGCTTCAAAGTGTGCATAGATACCACGTTGGTTGGGTTTGTTGTAGAAAGGTGCAACGACCATGATGCCGTCTGCACCTGTACTTTCTACCCATTGTGCCGCCCCGATTGTATAAGCAGTGTCGTTGTAACCAATCCCTGCCACTACTGGGACACGTTTGTCTACCGTTTTAATCGTAAATTGGATGAATGCTCTTTTTTCTTCGATTGTTAAGGTCGGTGTTTCTCCTGTTGTTCCAGAAACTACGATTGAATCTGTGCCATTTTGTAATAAATGCTCAATAACTCGTTCCGCTACGACATAATCGATATCACCATTTCTGTCAAATGGGGTAATCATGGCCGTAGCTATCCGACCTAAATCCATTTAAACTTACACCCCTTATAGTAAGTTATCCTCCAACATCGTTTCTGCAATCTGAATTGAGTTAAGCGCAGCACCTTTTAATAAATTGTCGGATACAACCCATAAGTGGAAACCTTTTTTATTATCTAAGTCTTGGCGAATGCGACCTACGTAAACAGGGTCTTCGCCTTCAACGAAAATAGGCATTGGGTATTCTTGTTGAGTAATATCGTCTTGGAGTACAACGCCCGGAGCATTTCTTAATACGTCAAAAATTTCTTGAACGTTTGTTTCTTGCTCGACTTCAATATAAACCGATTCAGAGTGACCTGAAACGACTGGAACACGTACACATGTTGCAGCAACGTGAAGCTCTGGTAAGTGCATGATTTTTTTCGTTTCGTTGATCATTTTCATTTCTTCATACGTATAGCCATTTTCCGTAAATACATCGATTTGCGGAATAACGTTACGTGCGATTGGATAGTGTTTTTTATCTGATTTTGCAGGAAGAATATTCGCTTCTACGTTTTTCCCTTTTTCCCACTCCGCGCTTTGTGCACGAAGTTCTTGAATAGCAGAAATACCTGAACCTGATACTGCTTGGTAAGTAGAAACAACTACTTTTGATAAACCAAATTTTTCACGGATTGGTTGTAGTGCCACTACCATTTGGATTGTTGAACAGTTTGGATTTGCGATAATTCCGTTATGTTTCGCAAGATCTCCTCTGTTTACTTCAGGTACAACTAATGGTACTTCTGGGTGCATACGGAAATGACTTGTATTGTCAATTACTACTGCACCACGTTTTGCAGCTTCTGGAGCTAATTTGGCAGAAACTGATCCACCAGCAGAGAAGAATGCTACATCCACACCTTCAAAGGCTTCTGGAGTAGCTTCTTCAATGATATACGTTTTGCCATTAAATTCGATTTCTTTACCTGCTGAACGAGCAGAAGCAAGAAACTTTATATGTTTAATCGGAAATTCCCGTTTAATTAACTGTTCTTTCATTTGTGAACCTACTGCGCCTGTTGCACCAACAATTGCAACTACTAATTGCTTTGTCATATCTCATCTCTCCTCATTACTAATTACATAATGGTTGAAATTGTATCATAGTTTTTTTGTTTTGTGTGAGAAATGTTTTACTAATATTTGTGTAATTTTTGACTATTTATAATATTGGATTAATAAAGGTTGGAGTTGTTTTTTATATAAAAGCGCATGTTCTACAGTTTCACGCATTTTAGTAAAGTCAGCAATTAATGAATTTGGTTTGTTAATAGGGTCATCTTGCCCGAATGGGATAAAGTAGATATTTTTGGAGTTCATTAATCTCATAATGTTGACGCCGTTTAAACCTAGGGCATCATTTGTGGAGATACCAAGTACAACAGGTGATCCATTTCGTAATGTAGCTTTTGCTGCCATTAGTACAGGGCTATCTGTAGCGGCATTGGCAAATTTACTAATGGAGTTTCCTGTCATTGGTGCAATGACCATTGCATCTAATGGATTTTTCGGTCCAAAAGGTTCTGCTTCTACAATAGAAGATACTACTCTTTCCCCAGCAATCGACTCGATTTTTTTAATCCACTCTTCACCTGTACCAAATCGAGTCGCTGCTGTTAATACAGAATGTGTAATAATTGGTACAACTGTCGCTCCCGCTTCTGTAAATTGTGTTATTTTCGGCACAACATCCTCATACGTACAATGGGATGCCGTGATGCCAAGGCCTATGCGTTTTCCTTCTAGCATTCTTCTCTCCCCCTTATTTGTCCAACAATTGATTCATATAAAACATGAGCTGCATCTTGTGGAAAATATTTTCCAGGTAGTGCAGGCAATAATTCGTAATTAGAACGTTCCACATTATCTTGTAAACACCCTGGAGAGGAAGCTAGATCATAGATTGGCATTTCGATATCGCTATTAAATTTTTCGTCGATCCATTTAGCGGGAATCGTATTGATGAAATAATCTCCTTTTACTTTTGAAACATTGTCTAAATAAACGGCCTCATATTGAAAAGCCTTCGCTTCATTCAACTGAACATGGGCACGCACAGCGATACATACTTCCCCACCAATACTTTTTAGTACGTGGGCAAGCAGTTTAGAAACGCGTCCGAACCCTGTAATAATGAATTTCTTGCCGTAAATTGCCTGTTTCGTATTATGGAAAAATGAAATAAAACCTTCTGCAGTTAATTGTGCATTTTTCCAAATGAAAGATTCATCTTGTAAATAGTAATGAATGTCGTGATTTTTTAATATTTCTTTCCATTCCTCATTGAGCTTCCCTGCAAAAATTTTCGCATTGGAAAGCCCCAAAACAACTGCAACCTCTATTGGTAGCGGATGAATGGGTAATACGACGTGATTAGGTTGAAAGTTAAATGCAGTTAAGTTTAATTCTTCGCTCCATGTGGTTTCGCTTTTGTAGTAAACAGTACGATCCCCATTACTTAGCTTTTTTGCTAAACTTTTTAGTCTTGCATCGGTACCAATAATAAGCCACTTCTCATTTTCCATCAGTCATACTGTTTTCTTGTTGGTTTCGCCTTTCGAAATAGAATACGATCCTCACCAATTAGATGAATCTCTTCCCAAGGGATAAATAGTGTTTGCGTTGATTTTTTCTTTTGAAAAGGTATCTTAGCCGATTGATCCAACAGTTCAAATCCGTAAATAATCCCTGTTTTCGGATCAAAAATACATTCCGTTTCCGCTAAGAATCCAAATCGCACACCATTCTCCATTTCGATCAGCTCTTTTTCAGCAAGCTCCGATAACAGCATGTTTTCCCTCCTCCCGAGCTCATTGTTAGCATATGCAGTACTTAATTTTTGGGTGATGCTCCAAATGAAAGTTTTCTTCTTGTAAAAATTTTCAAACAATATCACTAGACATCACCGTTCTAACTGTATATACTGTGTATATACAGTTGAACGTGGGACATTGGGGACAGTAAAAGTGTCCCAGTTTTGTTAATGGAACATTTGAGTAGGTATGGCTTCCTAGTTCTAAACAGTTTTGAGTGTTTTCTGTCCCCACGTCCCTAAGTTGATTTTAAGGTGGTGCATGGATGTTTATTCGACTTAGTAATGCTAGTGATAAACCAATATATGAACAAATTACACAACAAATTAAACAAGCGATTCTTTCAGGCAAATATAAGTCAGGTGACCCCCTCCCTTCGATCCGCGCCCTTGCTAAAGATTTAAAAATTAGTGTGATGACGACAAAGCGGGCATATGCGGATTTAGAACGAGATGGCTTCATCGAAACTGTTGCTGGAAAAGGTAGTTTCGTCGCTGAGCGCAATCAAGACTTCCTACACGAAGAACTACTGCGTCAAGTGGAAGAACACTTACAAAAAGCCGTAACCCTTGCCAAAACAGCAGGACTCCCATCAAAAGAGGTTCAAGAGCTGCTTACCCTGCTGTTGGAGGAAGGTTAGTTGTGGGACGGTGGGGACAGTAAAAGTGTCCCAGCTTGATGGTGGGACACTTTTACTGTCCCCAATGTCCCTAGTCTAAAAGAAACGGAGGATGAATTTATGACGAATGCGATTGAAGTGATTAATTTACGTAAGTTTTTACAAAAATTCCAACTGAAAGATGTGTCCTTCACCCTTCCTAAAGGAACCATAATGGGGTTTGTTGGTGAGAATGGTGCGGGGAAAACTACGACGATTAAATGTATATTGGATTTATTAAAAATCGATGCTGGGAAAATTCGTTTATTTGGCAAAGAGATGTCTGAGGATGAACTTGCCATTAAATCCGAAATTGGTGTCGTGTTTGATGACCTTCATTTTCCTGAAACATTAACGGCGAAAAAAATTAGCAAATTCATGAACAAAGTCTTTTCTAACTGGGATGAATCTTACTATTTTCATTTATTAAATAAATTGAAAGTCCAAGAAAACAAAAAGTTAAATGAACTGTCCCGTGGTATGAAAATGAAATTGTCGATTGCGATTGCCCTCGCTCATCATCCGAAGTTATTAATTTTAGATGAACCGACGAGCGGACTTGACCCAATTGTTCGCGATGAAATTCTCGACCTCTTTTTAGAGTTTATGCAAAACGAAGAACACAGCATTCTGTTTTCATCCCATATCACAAGTGATTTAGAGAAAATCGCGGATTATATTACCTTTATTCACGAAGGGAAAATCTTATTTAGTGAGAGTAAAGATACGCTGCTATATGAATATGCGATTTGGCGAGGTACAAAAGAAGAATTAAAGGACCTACCTCCAGAAAGTATCCTTGCTACGCGTGAAAACTCATTCGGACTTGAAGTTCTTGTGAAACGAAATGAAGTAAGTACAGCTTTTGAATTAGCTCAACCTACTATTGAAGAAATCATGTTAATTTATGTGAAAGGGGTACATGGCAGTGCGAGCTTTGTTGATGAAAGATTTTTTAATGCTAACTAAACAAATCAAATGGATGATTGGCATTTTCGCGATTTTTATCTTAATTTCCCTCATTACAGATATGGGTGCGGTTTTGATCATATTTGCGCTGATTTTTGCTTCCTTGCAACTGTCCACTGCCTTTTCATTTGATGAGATGAGTAAGTGGGATAAATACGTGAATACTCTACCGATTGATCGAAAAACGATTGTTCAAAGTAAATTTATTTTAGGGTTGATTTTGATTATTATCGGGATGGTAATATTAACCCCGATCGCTTATATTTCAGGTGATTTTATTAATACATTATCTCCATTTGAGATTTTTCAATGGCTTGTGATCATTTTATCTGTTGGTCTATTGTATGTCTCTATCACGATCCCGTTTTATATTAAATTCGGTTCCGATAAAGCGAAATTGATCATTTTTGCTATTGTGTTTATTCCGGTATTTGGTTCAAGTTTTATTCAACAATATTTTCAGAACATTGATATGAATCAAGTTAAGAATTTCATTAACTATGTACCTATTGGGGCTTTCATTATTCTATTAATTTCCTATATTCTTTCGGTTAAATGGTATGGACAAAAGCAGTTTTAAGGGGGGCTAAAATGCTGGCATTACTGCATTTTCACATCTCACATCAATTGGGAGCAATGTTAGTTTCAATCGGAATGCTTATCGTTTTTAGTTTACTTTATCTTTTCTCTGGGTTTACCTTTTCATTAGAAATATATATTTTCATTTGCATTTCGATTTTTGCGGTAGAAGTTATTGCTATTACAAGAAGAAGGAATTTGGAAAATTATTTTAACACTTTTCCTATTAAACGGAAAAATCATGTTATGGCACCGATGTTAATAGCGTGGGGTTACTGTGTTTTGATCTTTCTATTTGGTTTGCCTGTAGCTTTGGTAAGTGAAGACCAGAGTGGTAAAGGTATTTTATTCTCTTATTCACTCTATTTTTGCATGTCGATTACAAGTATCGCGGTGGTGTTTTATATAAATTACCGTTTTCGAGATCGTGATAAATTCCAGTTCATGAGTTATTGTGTAGCGATTGGTACATCCATTGTTGTTGGGATTATTTACATTATTTTCATGATTTTCCTTGGGTTTATTCCATATTATTTGATTCCCGTACTCTTTCATATTGTTTTATGGATTAGTTATAAGAAGTGCGTGAGGATGTACGAATTGGATATTGTGTAATGAAAAAAACTAAGTGAGTATCTGGGCTCACTTAGTTTTTTAGGTTTTATTTTATTTAACATTTTGTCCTATCAGTGCAATCGCTGGGTCCGCGCTTAAAGTTTGTCTTAATAGCGAGTTTACTTGATCCAGGGTTACTTTATCAATCTCGGCGATAATATCATCCATCGTCATATGCTTCCCGTGAATTAATTCGTTTCGGCCGTTGTGACTCATTCGTGCATTTGTACCCTCTAGGCTAAGAACGAAGCTTCCTTTAAGCTGTTCCTTTGCGTTGTGTACTTCCGTTTCGGAAACACCTTCGCTTTTTATTTTCATGAGTGTTTCGTCAATCGATTCCTGAAGCAGTGGGTATTGCTGATTATTTGTGCTTCCGTAAATCGTCAGTGACCCGACGTCCGTGTAACTTGAATGATAAGAGAAAATATTATACGCAAGCCCCTTATCCTCGCGAATCTCTTGGAATAAACGAGATGACATATTCCCACCAAGGATGTTATTCATGGCAATAAAACTATAGTAACCTTTGTCATTCACGCCAACACCAGGATACGCAATTGCAATATGCGACTGCTCCACATCTCTACTTTTTACAAATCGTCCTGAATGAAATGCAGGATACGTCACAGTTTGCTCTATTGCATGCGGAGATCTTGTGAATTGGCTAAATAGCTTTTCAATATGTACTAATAATTCCGTCGTAATATTCCCAGCCACAGAGATCACAATATTTTCTGGGTAATAATGCTTTTGCATATAATTGTAGATTGTGTCCGCTGAAAACGTTTCTAGTGTCTTGCTGTTTCCTAAGATCGGTAGTCCAAGTGAATCTGTTGGATACATAACCTGCCACAATTGCTCATGAATGTCATCATCAGGCGCATCTTCACTCATCAGGATTTCTTCAAGTACAACTTGTCTTTCTTTTTCCAACTCTACTGGATTGAAAAGCGAGTTGAAAAACATATCCGCTAAGATCGTGATTGCGAGCTCACCATGATGATCGAGCACTTTTGCGTAGTAGCAAGTGTTCTCTTTTGTTGTGAAGGCGTTGATTTCCCCACCGATTCGGTCGAACTCCTCTGCGATTTGTTTCGCCGTTCTCGTCTTCGTCCCTTTAAAAAGCATATGCTCAATAAAATGCGTAATGCCGTTCTCTTCCGGTGCTTCGAAACGAGATCCAGCCCCTACCCATATCCCTACTGATATAGAACGCACATGCGGAATAACCTCCGACACAATGCGCACCCCATTTTGACATGTATATACCGATACCATTCGCTCACCTATTTCAAAAAAATCTAACATTTATACATCATATGCTAATTTGTGGGAGGATTCAACTGAGGGGGTTTTGGGGGCGGGGTTTTAGGGCGGTTTATTTTGACAGAAATTCGTGGATTAAGTCAAAGTTGTCAGGATACTGGGGTTATTTGGACAGAATTTCGTGAATTCATTCTAAGTTGTCTAAATACTGGGCTTATTTGGACAGAATTTCGTGAATCCAATCTAAGTTGTCTAAATACGATGCTTATTTAGACAAAATTCCGTGATTCTATTCAAAATTGTCTAAATAACTGGTTTATTTTGACAGAATTTCATTAATTTAATCAAAGTTGTCGAGATACGTGGTTTATTTAGACAGAATTTCG
Source organism: Ureibacillus sp. MALMAid1270 (assembly GCF_049202975.1). Lineage (NCBI taxonomy): Bacteria > Bacillati > Bacillota > Bacilli > Caryophanales > Caryophanaceae > Ureibacillus > Ureibacillus sp. MALMAid1270. Next base: position 39,752 of record NZ_JBMIRP010000099.1, read on the forward strand.
TGATTCTATTCAAAATTGTCTAAATAACAGGTTTATTTAGACAGAATTTCATGATTCTATTCAAAATTGTCTAAATAACAGGTTTATTTTGACAGGATTTCGTCAATTCAATCAAAGTTGTCGAGATACGTGGTTTATTTTGACAGGATTTCGTGATTCTATTCAAAATTGTCTAAATAACAGGTTTATTTTGACAGAATTCCGTGATTCTATTCAAAATTGTCAAAATAACAGGTTTATTTTGACAGAATTTCATCAATTCAATCAAAGTTGTCGAGATACGTGGTTTATTTTGACAGAATTTCATGATTCTATTCAAAGTTGTCTAAATAACTGGTTTATTTTGACAGAATTTCGTGATTCTATTCAAAGTTGTCTAAATAACAGGTTTATTTTGACAGAATTCCGTGATTCTATTCAAAATTAAAAAATGGCGCGTATCCGCTTGTTGCGTGACAAAATTCCATCAATCCCTGAAAATCTGGCACGCATTCTCTTGTTGCGTGACAAAATTCCATTAATCCCTGAAAATCTGGCACGCATTCTCTTGTTTCGTGACAATATTTCATCAATCCCCGAAATTTTGGCACGCATACCCTTGTTGCGTGACAGAATCTCTTTAATCCTTATAAATTTGTCACGAAACTCCAATCATTTCCCCCCCTTAAAAACTTCTTAAGAAAATCTTCATAAATTCTCTCCCCTTTTCTTCAGATTCGTTGGGTAGACTCAAACTAGTAAATTAATCAAAAGGACTGAGAATATGATAGTAGTTCAATCTTTGAATCACACATTTAAAATCAGGAAGAAAGGAAAAGAGAAGAAAATTGAGGTGTTAAAGAATATTGACTTCAAAATAAATCAGGGGGAGATCATCTCGATTGTTGGGAAAAGTGGTTCCGGTAAGTCGACGCTTCTCCAAGTCATTGCAGGGTTTATGAAACCGGACTCTGGATCTATTAAGGTCAACAACACCGAAATCGCGAAATTTAATGAAAAGCAAAGCGCAGCGTTCCGATTAGAAAACTTCGGATTCATCTTCCAAAACTTTCAGCTACTCCCGAATCAGAACGTTTTCGAAAACGTGGAGCTTCCACTCAAATTAAAGGGTGTCCAAAAATCGATCCGTAAGCATAACGTAGAGAGAATTCTTGAAAAAGTGGGCTTAACCCATGTAGCGGACCATTATCCGAACGAACTTTCAGGTGGGCAGCAACAACGAGTTTCTATTGCACGCGCCTTAATTACCAACCCGCCGATTATTTTAGCGGACGAGCCTACTGGAAGTCTCGATTCTCAAACTGAGATAGAGATTCTTGACCTTATCAAGCACTTAAATAAAACAGAAAATATTACTTTTATGATCATTACCCATGATGAAGAGGTTGCTCAAATTGCGCACCGCAAACTTCGCATGCATGATGGTTTATTGTTAGGAGATGTGAAACATGTTATTTAAAGATCAACTTTCATTCGTTTTACAACATATGAGTAAAAATAAACTTCGTGTTACTATGACAGTTCTAGCTGCTATGATCGGGTGTGCATTTTTAATTGTCCTTGCTTCAGTAGGGTTTGGGCTGCAAGAATCAATTAAACGAGAAATTTTAAATCAAGAAGACATTACAGAAATTAACCTTTGGGGCGATGAACCGTTAACGCAAGAAGAGATGACAGAAATCGAAGAAATGGATCATGTAAACGTCGTGTTAACACGCTATGAACTTTCAGATTCCATTCGCACAACTTTAGAAGATCGTGAAGCGGAATCTATGGGGAAAGCCGTTAATATGGAAGACCTGGCAAAGCTTCCATCTACATTAAGTGAAGGTCGACTTCCAGAAAACGCAAATGAAATTGTAGTAGGATACCATTTCGCACAGCGTTTACTAAATGATAAAGATCGTGAAATCATTGAACAAAAATCAAAAGAAGCAGATGAGCAAGGCAATTGGTATAATGGTTTAGGAGAAGGCTATAAAGGTGAGATTTTAAATAAAGAAGTCACGCTTCAATTTATGGATCCGGAGACTATGGAATATTTAGATGAGGGTCACACTTTTACAATTGTTGGTATTTTAGAAGCACCAGATTATGAGTTCCTAGTCGACAGCAGTATTTTATTCAGCGACGAATTACTTGAAGAACAACCTGACTTAATTGCATATCCAGCGACAACAATATATGTTGATACATTAGAAAACGTATTACCCGTGTTAGATCAATTAAAAGAAAATAACTACCAAGTTTATTCTCCTATTGAGCAAGTGAAAGAACTAGATTTATTCTTCTTAATTTTCAAAATCGGACTTATTTTTATCGGTACTATTTCAATTTTAATCGCTTCAATTGGTATCTTTAACACGATGACGATGGCGGTAACTGAAAGAACTCGTGAAATCGGTGTATTAAAAGCAATCGGCGCCTCTCCATCAATCATTCAGCGACTGTTCCTAATGGAAAGTGCCTTCATTGGATTGGTGGGAACGATTTTAGCAGTAATCGTATCTTACGGTTTAAGTTATGTAATTAATGCGGTTCTTCCATTAGTTGTTTCTTATGCTTTATCAGAAGACAATACTGATATGGCTGGCATTACGTTCTCTATCATTCCGATTAGCCTTGTCCTATTAGCGGGCGGTATTAGTATCTTCGTTGCAATCCTTTCCGGTTGGCGACCAGCTCGTAAAGCAACTAAAATTGAAGTTATCCAAGCATTAAGACAAGAATTATAATTAATAAAAGGGATGAAGTTTCGCACTTCATTCCTTTTTTATTTTTAATCCCGACAATTTTACTGATAATCCCGAAATTTTCACTAATAATCCCGACAATTTCATCGAAAATCGCGAAGTTTCACGCAACAATCTCGACATTATCAAATTTATACTAAATAAATACAATTTTTACTACCCCAAGCACATCCACATCCACATCCCCACTCCAAAAAACAAAATAAAAAACAGAAAACGAAGTCATTCTTCATTTCCTGCTTGCGGAAAGTATTTGGGTACTTTGCAATGCCCTTGAACTCAGTGCCTGGCACACTGCACATTAACAGTGCCCAGAGTCACTTACTATTCATACTTATTGTTGAGCTTGTTCAGCGCGTTCTTTTTCTTCTTTAATAACTACTTTACGTGATAAGTTTACGCGGCCTTGGTTGTCGATTTCGATACATTTTACTAATAACTGATCGCCAATTTTTAGAACGTCTTCAACTTTATTTGTACGTTCTTCTTGGATTTCAGAAATGTGTAATAATCCATCTTTGCCTGGGAAGATTTCACAGAATGCACCGAATTTTTCGATACGACGTACAGTTGCCATGTAGTACTCGCCTACAACTGCTTCGCGAACGATTGACTCGATAATTTCTTTCGCACGTTTGTTCATTGCATCATTAGTAGAAGAAATGTAAATTGTACCATCTTGTTCAGTATCGATTTTTACACCAGTTTCTTCGATAATTTTATTGATTGTTTTACCACCAGAACCGATTACATCACGGATTTTCTCTGGGTTAATACGAATTACTTCAATTTTAGGCGCATATTGTGATAATGATGTACGAGGCTTGTCCATTGTAGAAAGCATATGTTCAAGGATGATCATACGACCTGCTTTTGCTTGTTGTAATGCCTCTTCTAAAATATTGCGTGATAATCCATCAATTTTAATGTCCATTTGAAGCGCAGTAACACCTTTTGCAGTACCTGCTACTTTAAAGTCCATATCTCCAAGGTGGTCTTCCATTCCTTGAATGTCAGTTAAAATAGTGTAGTGCTCGCCTTTTTTCACAAGACCCATTGCGATACCAGCAACTGGAGCTTTAATCGGAACACCTGCGTCCATCATTGCAAGAGTTGATGCACAGATTGAAGCTTGTGATGTAGAACCGTTTGACTCTAATACCTCAGATACACAACGGATTGCATATGGGAAGTCTTTTTCATCTGGAATTACAGCTAGTAATGCTCGCTCACCTAACGCACCGTGACCAATTTCACGACGACCAGGACCACGCATTGGACCAGTTTCCCCTACTGAGAATTGAGGGAAGTTATAGTGGTGCATGAAGCGCTTAGATTCTTCTAGACCAAGACCATCGATAATTTGTACGTCACCTAATGGCCCTAATGTACAAATTGATAATGCTTGAGTTTGTCCACGAGTGAATAAACCAGAACCGTGCGCACGTTGTAATAAGTTGACTTCAGAAGATAATGGACGAATTTCATCTGGTTTACGACCATCAGGACGGACTTTCTCTTCTGTAATTAAACGGCGAACTTCATCTTTTACCATTTTATCTAATATTGTTTTCACTTGCTTCATTGTATCTTCGTCTGCTTCTTGCTCTTCGTAGCTAGCGATTACGCGCTCTTTAACAGCAGTGATTGCTTCTTCACGAGCATGTTTTTCAGCAGTTTGGATTGCTGCATTCATATCAGCTTCACAAGCTTCTTTAATTTGAGCTTCGATTTCTTTATCGATATCAAATAAAGTCACTTCGATTTTTTCTTTACCTACTTCAGCAACGATTTGTTCTTGGAAGGCAATTAATTTCTTAATTTCTTCATGACCAAACATGATTGCTTCTAGCATGATTTCTTCAGGTACTTCAAGAGCCCCTGCTTCTACCATGTTGATAGCATCTTTATTTCCTGCTACTGATAAGTGAATCGTACTTTTTTCTGATTGTTCAACTGTTGGGTTGACGATAAACTCACCATCTACGTAACCTACGTGAACACCAGCAATCGGTCCGTTAAACGGAATATCAGAAATAGCTAATGCTAAAGATGATCCAATCATTGCTGCCATGTCAGTAGGACCGTTTGGATCAGATGACATAACCATTGAAATAACCTGTACTTCGTTACGGAAGCCATCTGGGAACATTGGGCGGATTGGACGGTCGATTAAGCGAGATGTTAAAATCGCATGCTCAGAAGGACGTCCTTCACGTTTAATGAATCCACCAGGAATTTTACCAGCAGCATATAGACGTTCTTCATAGTTCACTGTTAGTGGGAAGAAATCTAGTGCTTTTGGTTGTTTTGACATTGTAGCTGTAGCTAATACTGCAGATTCGCCGTAACGAACTAAAGCAGCGCCGTTTGCTTGTTTAGCAAGTTGCCCAACTTCGATTACTAATGGACGTCCTGCCCATTCGTAAGTGTAGACTTTCTTTTCGGTCATTTAATGAACCCCTTTCTCATAGAAAAACACGATTTGTCGCCAATCTATTTTGGTGAAAATCGATTTGATTTCTTTTACTGATCTAATTTGAATTTCATATCAGTGTACAGACACAATACGTCTCAATATATATAATGTACCAATAGTAAGTGTAACAAAAAACAATTTTATATGCATAATATTTTCGATAAAAAAATGGATTTTTCGTTAAAATTTACATTTCATTTAGGGGATCAATGTATTTACTATAAAAAATTATTTTTACATAAATAAAAAGCGGGAAAATTTCCCGCTTTTCGTATGATCAGCTTTCTAATTGTACGCGAAGAAGTTTTCTTGAAAATAGTATTTGTAGTTGAATACAAATTCAAACCTACTTTGCTCACAATGTGAAAACTTTCGATTATCGACGTAAACCTAAACGTTGGATTAACTCACGGTAACGTTGAACATCAGTATCACGTAAGTATTTTAATAAGTGACGACGACGTCCGATTTTTTTAAGTAAACCGCGTTCTGAGTGGAAATCTTTTTTGTGTGTACGGATGTGTTCGTTTAACGCGTTGATTTCGTGTGTTAAAACTGCGATTTGTACTTCTGGAGAACCAGTATCTCCTTCGTGTGTGCGGAATTCCGCGATAAGTTCGTTTTTACGTTCTTTTGTAATAGCCATTATGATGGACCTCCTAAATTTTATTTAACTCCATTAGCACAGCAGTCGTTGGAGAATCGAAAAGCCGAGCTAAGGATAGTACATAACTGTACTAAAGTATAGTAACACAATTCGAAAATGAGAGCAAGGAATATCCACGTTTGCTAGATTTGCCTGTTTGGATTTCCTACTTTATTTTTGGATTAATGATTTTGGAAATAAAGAATCGCCTCTTGTTTATCTTTTTCGATTTGAGCTTTTAACGATTCGATCCCATCAAATTTTTGCTCACTTCGAATTCTTTTATACCAGCCAACGACAACTTCTTCGCCATAAATATTTTTATTAAAATCTAAAATATGAACTTCAATCGAAAGCTGTTTATCTTCAGGATTTTTAAAAGTTGGCTTGTAGCCGACATTACAAACTCCATCATACCATTCGTCTTGAACTAAAATACGAACGGCATAAACACCTGTTGCTGGAATAAAGCTACCTTCTTGCGATTGAATATTCGCTGTTGGGAAACCAATTGTGCGTCCACGTTTATCGCCATGAACAACAATCCCCGGTACTGCATATGGTCTGCCTAATAAATGATAAACCTCTTCCATATCGCCTGCTTGTAGGCTTTTGCGAATTCGTGTAGAGCTAATTTTTTCTTCATCATCTGTCAGTTTGTCCACAACTGTAACACCATAATCACCGTTACTTAATTCCTTCATTGTGTCCATATTTCCTTTTCCAAATGCACCGAAAGAATAATCAAATCCAGCCGTAACATGCACAACATTCAAATCACGGATAAAGAAATTAATAAATTCTTCAGGTGTCAGCTTGGCAAAATCGGATGTAAATTGAACAACAAATACCGTATCTACACCAAGCTCTTTTAATATATTGATCTTTTGTTGGAGTGGAGTAATATAAAATACTTTCTCTTTACGGCCACCAAGAACAATCGATGGATGCGGATCAAATGTCATCACTGCACTTTGCACATTTAATTCTTCTGCTTTTTGAATCGCACTTTTAATGACCGCTTGATGACCTCTATGTACACCATCAAAAAATCCAACTGCCAATGAATAAGAATTGGTTGAGTCCTCTAATTCATTGAGCTGATGGGGATATTTTAAATGAATCACATTCATACCTAAGCCTCCTACGTTATGTTTGGGAACATTTTCTCAGGCTTCATCAAACCTGCTTTTTCAGGATGAGGTATATACACTGCAAGTACCTTACCATCTGAAGTAAATACTATTTTATCATGTATTTCTAATAAATCATGAATAGGAAGAACTTGTCCATTCAAAATTTGTTTTTTATTGTCTTCTGTAATTTCAATAAATGGATATGACGATAGCGCATATTCAACAGGAAGGATGACTTGTTGGATTGCTCCTTCTTCCATTTGTTGTTGGACTACCTCGAGTGTTCGGCATTGATCTTTTGTGAATGTCCCAGATTTTGTTCGTACTAGCGAAGCCATATGTGCGGGATAGCCTAAAAGCTCCCCAATTTGTACTGCAAGTGTTCGAATGTAAGTCCCTTTACTACAAGCAATTCGGATTTTGAACGTCACTTCTACGCCTTCGTATAGGGGTTTTTCATCTAACAACTCTAGGGAATAAATTGTCACCTGACGTGTCGGACGTTCAACCGTCTCCCCATTTCGTGCATATTCGTACAGTTTTTTGCCGTTCACTTTCACCGCTGAGTACATCGGTGGAGTTTGTGAGATTTCGCCTGTTAGTTTTGTTAGGGCAGCTAGGAGCTGGTCTCTAGATATGGATTTGATGGAGGCGTCTTGCTCAACCGTTTCGCCTTCCGCATCTTCGGTAGTTGTAGTTCTACCAATGGATACAACAGCTTCATACTCTTTTCCGGCGTTTGTTAAGTATTCCGCAATACGCGTAGCCTGTCCAATACAGATTGGAAGCACACCTTCTACAGCCGGATCCAATGTCCCCGTATGGCCGACCTTCTTCGTTTTTAAAATTTTTCGTAATTTAAATACGCAGTCATGACTCGTCATGCCTCGTTCTTTCCATAAAGGCAGGATGCCGTTTAAATCGCTCATTTGTATGTTCACCTCCGGGGAGAATTGATATTAGTTAATAAAGATGGGTTTTCTGGATTTGGTGTTCTGGGTTTCTGGACAATTTTTTGGTTTAGTGAATAAAGTTGTCTAGTAAAACGGGTTTTCTAGACACTTTTTCTGGTTTCTGAAGAAAGTTGTCCAGTAAATCAGGTCTTCTAGACACTTTTTTCGTTTTCTGAAGAAAGTTGTCTAGTAAATCGGGTTTTCTAGACACTTTTTTCGTTTTCTGAAGAAAGTTGTCTAGTAAATTGGGTTTTCTAGACACTTTTTCTGGTTTCTGAAGAAAGTTGTCCCGAGAATTCAGCATATGAGACATTTCCTTGGGGTTTCCACCGTCAAATGTCTCATTTCAACCACTTTTGAGACATTATGCTGATGTTTTCATCTCCAAATGTCTCATTTCACCGGCTTTTGAGACATTTTATTTCTGATTCCAACTCAAAATGTCTCATTTCACCGGCTTTTGAGACATTTAATTTTAGATTCCAACTCAAAATGTCTCATTTCACCCTCTTTTGAGACATTTTGCTGATGTTTTCATCACCAAATGTCCCATTTCACCCTCTTTTTAGACATTTTACTTCTGATTCCAACTCAAAATGTCCCATTTCACCCTCTTTTGAGACATTTTATTTCTGATTCCAACTCAAAATGTCTCATTTCACCGGCTTTTGAGACATTTCACTCATGTTTCCATTCCCAAATGTCTCAGACGTGACACTTTTTAGCTATCCTCGTTTTTTTGTCACGCAACTCACGCTTTCGTGACACTTTCAGAGCTCTCCTCGATATTTTGTCACGCAACTCCAGCTTTCCCGCACTTCACCGCCGCCAGCACCGCACCCCGCACAGAACAGCACCCCACAACCCAAACCCAACACAAAAAGCCTGCCTGCATGTTGGATGCAGACGCAGGCTTTCTGTGTTTTACTCTTTATGAATCGAGCGTAGGAGCTCTTCGATTTTATTGCCATATTCGACGGAAGCGTCGAATTCGAATGTTATTTCGGGAGTACGGCGTAATCGAATGCGTTGACCGATTTCTGAACGGATGAAGCCTGTAGCCTTTACTAAGGCTGCTAAGGATTCTTGGCGTTCTTTTTCATTTCCTAGAGCAGTGATATAAACAGTTGCTTGTTGCAGATCTCCAGTCACGCGTACGTCTGTTACTGTTACGAAACCAACGCGTGGGTCTTTGATTTTGCGGCTAATAATTTCCCCAAGTTCTTTTTGGATTTGTTCTGCTATACGATTTGAACGTAATGACATAATTGTCACCCCTAATACTCAACAATTTCTTTAGGTTATTTATCCCCTAAACATTTATAAATATTCTCGCCAAACATCTAGTTGGTCCCATGCGGGGTAGGATTGTAAGAAATGTAGCGCATTATTAATTTCGCGTTCCGCACTGTCTTTCGAAGAAGAGACAGCGACAATACCTAGTTTTGTACGCTGCCACACATTTTGATGATCAATTTCAGCAATAGAGACGTTAAATTTTTGCTTTGTGCGAGAGATCATTCTTTGAAGAACGGCACGTTTTTCCTTTAACGAATGGGCTGTTTGAATCATAAACTCTACTTCGGCGTAGACAATCATGCGCGTTTAACTTCCTCCATAACAAAGGCTTCTAGAATGTCGCCTTCTTTAATGTCATTGAAGTTTTTAATAGTAATACCACATTCGTATCCTTTTGCTACTTCTTTTGCATCGTCTTTGAAACGTTTTAAAGAATCAATCTCACCTTCAAAGATAACAATGCCATCGCGGATAACACGTAAACCAGCATCGCGAGTCACTTTACCTTCTGTAATGTAAGATCCAGCAATTGTACCAACTTTTGATACTTTGATTGTTTGACGAACTTCTGCTTGACCGATAATTTTTTCTTCAAATTCTGGGTCTAACATACCTTTCATCGCTGCTTCAATTTCTTCAATTACTTTGTAAATGATTCGGTGTAAACGAATTTCAACACCTTCTTCTTCCGCAGCACGTTTTGCATTTACATCTGGACGCACGTTAAATCCAATAACGATTGCGTTCGATGCAGCAGCAAGTGAGATATCTGATTCTGTAATCGCACCAGCGCCTGTGTGAATGATTTTTACATTTACACCTTCTACATCAATTTTCATTAATGAGGCAGCCATCGCTTCAACAGTACCTTGTACGTCGGCTTTCACGATTACGTTTAATTCTTTTACTTCACCTTGGCTCATTTGTTCGAATAAGTTATCAAGTGTTACACGTTGTTTTTCAGAACGGCTTGCTTGAATAGCTGTCATCGCACGAGATTCACCAACTTGACGAGCTGTTTTCTCGTCTTCGAATACTACGAAACGGTCACCAGCTTGTGGTACTTCATTTAAACCAGTGATTTCAACTGGAGTTGAAGGGCCCGCTTCTTTTACTCGACGGCCAACATCATTTACCATCGCACGTACACGACCATATGCATGACCTACTACGATTGGATCTCCAACACGTAAAGTTCCGTCTTGCACTAGAAGTGTAGCAACAGATCCACGGCCTTTATCTAATTGAGCTTCAATTACTGTTCCAAGAGCAGTACGATTAGCATTTGCTTTTAACTCTGCTACTTCAGAAACTAATAAAATCATTTCAAGTAGATTGTCGATACCTTCGCCTTTTAATGCAGAAATTGGAACAAAGATTGTATCGCCGCCCCAATCTTCTGGAACTAGACCATGCTCTGTTAGTTCTTGCATAACGCGGTCAGGATTTGCAGTTGGTTTATCCATTTTATTCACTGCAACGATGATTGGTACTTCTGCAGCTTTAGCGTGGTTAATCGCTTCAACTGTTTGAGGCATTACACCATCATCTGCAGCAACTACGATAATCGCTAAGTCTGTAATTTTCGCTCCACGTGCACGCATTGTTGTAAATGCTGCGTGACCAGGAGTATCTAAGAATGTAATCTTTTTGTCGTTAACAACAACTTGGTAAGCACCAATATGTTGTGTAATACCACCAGCTTCTCCAGCTGTTACTTTCGTATTACGGATTGAGTCAAGTAAAGTCGTTTTACCGTGGTCAACGTGACCCATGATTGTTACGACTGGTGGACGTTCAATTAACTCGCCTTCAACAGTTTCTTCGTTTTGTTCGAAGTAAACTTCTAAGTCCGTTTTATCAATACGAATTTCTTCTTCTACTTCAACACCGTAATCAGCACAAATTAACTCGATTGCATCTTTATCAAGATCTTGGTTAATTGTTGCCATTACACCAAGCATGAATAATTTTTTAATTAATTCAGATGGCTCACGATGTAATTTTTTCGCTAATTCTGCAACAGTTAGTGACTCGTAGAAAGTAATTTTTTCTGGTAGTTCTTTTGGTGCAACCGGTTGTGAAGGTTGGTGTGTTTTTGGATGACGGCGTTTACCACCGTGAATTCCTGGCTTTTTATTTTTTTGGTTAAAGCCACCACCACCGCCGCCTTTATTGTTGTTGCGGTTGTTGCCTTGATTATTATTGTTACCTTCTCTAAAGTCGTTACCTCCACGGTTTTGACCACCTTGGTTATTGTTACGTTGGCTATTACTTTGAGAATTGTTGCGTTGATTGTTGTTTTTTGGTTTGTCGTTTGACGTTTTGGGTTTGTTTTGTGGTGCGTTATTTGGTCGCGTAGTTTTATTTTGTTCTGTCATTCTATCTTCTTTTCGTTTTTCTTGTTGGATTTTTTGATTACCTTGAATATTTTGGTTTTTTGGAGCTGGTTTAGCTTGTTTCTCTTGTTTTGGTGTAGAAGCACTTTGGTTGGCTGCTTTTCCGTTTTGGTTATACACAGAATCTAATTTAGATACAGCATCATCTGTCAGCGTTGACATATGATTAGTCACCGTAATATCTAATTTTTTCAGCTCTTCAATGACTTCCTTACTTGATTTATTCACTTTTTTTGCATACTCATGAACTCGAACTTTGGTCATCAGCTCACCCCCGATTTATTTTTCGTTGAGTAGACTAGACATCTTTTTCGCAAAGCCGCTATCTGTAATAGCAATTGCGACTCGGGCTTCTTTACCAGTAGCATGTCCTAGTTCGTAGCGATCACCTATCACATGATACTCAACATTGTAAAACTTACATTTATCTTGAATTTTTTTGGAAGAATTATGAGAAGCATCCGAGGCTAAGAAGATAAGCTTAGCATCACCGTTTTGTATAGATTTCACAACTAATTCTTCCCCTGAAATAATTTTACGAGCTCTCGCCGCTAATCCAATTAACTGGAATAGCTTGTCGTTTGTCATAAAATCGACTCCCTGCGGATCAGTCTCAATAATTCCTCATATACCTCTTCAGGGATTTTTACTTCTAATTGGCGTTCTAAACTATTTTTTTTACGAGCTAGTTCAACGGCCTCTTCAGTTTTTGATATATAAGCACCGCGCCCATTCTTTTTACCAGTTGGGTCAACGGATACTTCACCCTCTTTAGAGCGAACAACACGAATCATAGATTTCTTTGGAAGCATTTCACCTGTTACGACACATTTACGTAAAGGTACTTTTCTCCCTGTCGACATGAGAATCACCTTCCTACTAGTTCCTTACACTATATGAGTTGCATTGATCTCTCACTAATTAATGATCTTAAGATGATTATTCTTCGTCGTCTTGATATAAATCGTATTCTACGTTATCGAATGACTCATTTTCTTCTTCATCTTCGTCATATTGGTTTAAGAACGTGCTTGATTCAGATGGATAAATTCCTAATTCACGCGCATCTGTTTCACTCTTAATATCAATTTTCCAGCCTGTTAGTTTAGCAGCTAAACGAGCGTTTTGACCACGTTTACCAATAGCTAAAGATAATTGATAATCAGGAACTACAACTGTAGTTGATTTTTCTTCTTCATCTACTTGAACATCTAATACTTTAGATGGGCTTAATGCGTTAGCTACGAATACAACAGGATCTTCTGACCATTCAACGATATCAATTTTTTCACCATTTAATTCGTTAACGATCGTTTGAACACGTTGTCCTTTTGCACCAACACATGAACCAACTGGATCTACATCTTTGTCATGAGCATAGACAGAGATTTTAGAGCGGTCACCTGCTTCACGTGCGATTGATTTAATTTCAACGACACCTTCATAAATTTCTGGAACTTCCATTTCAAATAGGCGACGTAATAATCCTGGATGCGTTCTTGATACAATAACTTGTGGTCCTCTAGTTGTACGTTCTACTTTCGTAATATAGACTTTCAGACGTTGTTGAGGTTTGTAAACTTCACCTTGAATTTGCTCGTTGACTGGTAAAGCTGCTTCCACTTTTCCTAGGCTAATGTAAACGTTACGAGAATCCATACGCTCAATTGTACCGTTAACGATATCGTCAGTACGATCGATAAATTCTTCATAAATGATTCCACGTTCCGCTTCACGAACACGTTGTGTCACAACTTGTTTTGCAGTTTGAGCAGCGATTCGACCGAAGTTTTTAGGCGTTACTTCTTGTTCTAAAATATCGCCAACTTCATATGCTGGATTCACTTCTTTTGCTTCTTCTAAAGAAACTTGTAGACGATCATCTTCTACTTCTTCGACTACATCTTTACGTGAATAAACTTTCATCGAACCATTTTCTAAATTTAAGTCGACACGCACGTTTTGTGCTTGATTAAAATTACGTTTATATGCAGTAACTAGGGCTGCCTCGATTGCTTCAACTAATACATCTCTTGAAATTCCTTTTTGCTGTTCCAGAGCAGTTAAAGCATCTAGTAAATCACTACTCATTTCATTTTCACTCCTAAATATTCTGTTATGATGAAAAGTCAATTGCCAGTCGAGCTTTTGCAACTTTGTCTTTATCAATGAAAACATTTAATTTACGTGTTTTAATACGAACTTCCATTTCTAAGCCATCATCATTATATGCTTTTAAATAGCCTTCGAATTCTTTCATGTCTTTAATCGGTTCGTATGTTTTCACATAAATAAATTTACCAACCGCTTTTTCAAAGTCAGATTCCTTCTTTAATGGACGCTCAGCACCAGGCGAAGAAACTTCTAAATAATAGTTTTGTTCGATTGGATCCTTTTCATCGAGGATAACGCTTAGTCGTTCACTCACTAATGCACACTGTTCTATATCAATCCCGCCACCTGGTGTATCGATATAAACTCGAAGAAACCAATTGCGCCCTTCTTTGATGAATTCGATATCAACTAGTTCAAGGTTTAGCTCCTCTAAAATTGGTGTGACAAGCTCTTCAATGACTGTTGTTACTTTGCTCATAAGATCCTCCCAACGTACTCGTTCTTGTTCTTTATGCTTATATTTCCAAGTTGTAGTAGATATATACAAAGAACATACGGAAAACGAAATGTTGTGACTAAGTTTGGTTACAACATTTAGCTAGATAAATAAGACCTTCACCATTACTGGTGAAACTGTCTAAAAGTCGCCTACGAAATTTGAGATAACCGTAACAACAGAAAAGAGCGGGATATAAACCCACTCTTTTGCTGCATAACTATCAACAAATTATTACTTTTACAATAGCATAAATCAATACTGATTGCAAATTTACGTAAAACTGACACATGTTTCTAGAACAACGACAACTGATTAGCATCCGGCATGCCATCAAGACAGCCCATTTGATCCATATAGTCAATCAACGTTTTAGATACACGGCCGCGCATTTGTAAATCTTCTTTTGATAGGAATTCTCCATCTTCTCTTGCAGCTACAATCGCCTTCGCAACGTTTGTACCTAATCCAGGAATGGCATCAAATGGTGGGATTAATGAATTTCCATCAATGACCCATTCACTCGCTTGAGAACGGTATAAATCTACTTTACGAATATTCATTCCGCGCTCTGCCATCTCAAGAGCAATTTCTAATACCGTTAATAAATCTTTCTCTTTTTTCGAAGCTTCTAAACCTTTAGCATTTATTTCTTCAATGCGGGCACGAATCATCGAAGCACCTTGAGACATTGAAAGTAAATCAAAGTCGCTTGCACGAACTGTAAAGTATGTTGCGTAATAAATAAGTGGATGGTGCACTTTAAACCATGCAATACGCACTGCGTTTAATACGTAGGCAGTGGCATGTGCTTTCGGGAACATGTATTTGATTTTCTTACAAGAATCAATATACCAATTCGGAACATTTTGAGCTTTCATCGCAGCTTCCATATCTTCCGTTAAGCCTTTCCCTTTACGCACCGATTCCATAATTTTAAAGGCTAACCCTGGTTCTAATCCACGGTAAATTAAATAAACCATAATATCATCACGACAACCGATTACTTCTGCCAATACACAAGTTCCGTTTTGAATTAGTTCTTGTGCATTACCTAACCAAACATCGGTACCGTGGGATAACCCGGAAATTTGAAGCAATTCACTAAATGTAGATGGTTTTGTTTCCTCTAACATTTGGCGAACAAATCGCGTACCAAATTCGGGTATCCCTAGTGTACCTGTTTTACACATAATTTGTTCTTCTGTTACACCTAAAGATTCAGGAGTTGAGAAGATTTTCATTACTTCTGGGTCATCGGTTGGAATCGACTTTGGATCAATCCCTGTTAAATCTTGTAGCATACGTAATACGGTCGGATCATCGTGTCCTAGTATATCGAGCTTCAGGATATTATCGTGAATGGAATGGAAGTCGAAATGCGTTGTTTTCCATTCTGAGTCTTGAGCATCTGCCGGGAATTGCACAGGTGTGAAATCATAAATGTCCATATAATCAGGTACAACTAGAATACCACCCGGGTGCTGACCTGTTGTACGTTTAACGCCTGTACAACCTTGTACAAGTCGATCAACTTCTACCCCTCTAAACGTCTTCCCATGATCTGTTGAATACCCTTTTACATATCCGTAAGCTGTCTTTTCGGCAACCGTACCAATTGTTCCAGCACGGAATACATAATCCTCACCGAATAGCACTTTTGTATAGTTATGGGCATGAGCTTGGTATTCACCAGAGAAGTTCAAGTCGATATCGGGAACTTTATCCCCATTAAATCCTAAGAATGTTTCGAACGGAATATCGTGGCCGTCTTTTTTCAAGTTTGTACCACATTCAGGACATTCTTTATTCGGTAAGTCGAACCCAGAACCAACTGAACCATCTGTAAAGAATTCGCTGTAATGGCACTTAGGGCAAATATAGTGCGGTGCTAATGGATTAACTTCAGTAATTTCCATCATCGTCGCAACGAAGGAAGAACCTACGGAACCACGTGAACCTACTAAGTAACCGTCTGACAACGACTTTTTAACGAGCTGAGCTGAGATTAAATAAACAACCCCAAACCCGTGTCCTAAAATGGAATCCAATTCTTTTTCAATTCGTTTTTCAACGATCTCAGGTAATTTCTCACCGTAAATTTTATGAGCCATTTCATAGGTCATATTTGTAATTTGCTCATTGGACCCTTCAATATTTGGTGTATATAGTTTGTCCTTAATCGGAACAACTTCACCAATCATATCCGCTACTTTTTGTGAATTCGTTACTACGACCTCTTTCGCTAAATCAGGACCTAAGAAATCAAACTCCGCTAGCATTTCATTCGTTGTTCGGAAATGAACTTTCGGCAGTCTATAACGATTTAGAGGGTTTGCCCCACCTTGAGAACTAATTAATATTTCTCTAAAAATATGATCGTTTTCATTTAAATAGTGAACATTACCTGTTGCAACAACCGGCTTGTCCATTTTCTTTCCAAGCTTCACAAGTTTTCGAATAATATCTTCTAAATTCCATTCATCATGAACAATTCCACCATCAATTAATTGTGAGTAGACAGGTTTCGGATGAACTTCAATGTAGTCGTAAAACTTCGCTACTTTTTCTGCTTCTTCTGGTGATTTATTCATCATCGTTTCGAACAATTCACCGTTACTACAACCAGATCCAATAATCAGTCCTTTTCTTAACTTAATAAGATCGGAACGTCTAATCCTTGGAACACGGTGGTACGTTTCGGTATGAGCAATGGAAATGAGCTTAAACATATTTTTTAACCCATCATTATTAACGGCTAAAATCGTACAGTGATAAGGTCTACCTTGTTTATAGCTGTCATCACCATTGATATGTTTATTGAAATCATCATGATAATGAATACCTTTTTCTTTCGCTTCTTTCAATAAATGAAGCATTAACTCACCAGTTGCTTCTGTATCATAAATCGCACGGTGATGTTGGGTTAATTCGATTCCATATTTTTTACTTAACGTATTTAAACGGTGACTTTTCAATGTCGGATTTAACATACGAGAAAGTTCCAACGTATCAATTACAGGGTGAATAACGTCCTTAATACCAGCCTTTTCATACGCTGTATATAAGAATCCCATATCAAAGGATGCATTATGGGCTACAACAATGGCGTCGCCAATAAATTCGCGGAACTCACTTACAACTTGATCCACTTCTGGCGCATTTACTAACATGTCATCAGTAATATGTGTTAACTCGATAATTTTTGCTGTTAAAGGTTTATGAGGATTAGCAAATCGTTCAAATTTATCGATTACTTTTCCATCTTTTATTTTTACTGCGGCTAACTCGATGATTGTGTCATATGCAGTAGAAAGACCTGTTGTCTCAACGTCGAATACAACAAATGTTGCACTATCTAATTCGATATGTTGCTCGTCGTAAGCAATTGGTGAACCATCGTCTACTAAGTTCGCTTCTACACCATAAATAATTTTAATGCCATGCTTTTTCCCTGCTGCATATGCATCTGGGAAGCCTTGAGCTACGGCATGGTCTGTTATGGCGATTGCTTTATGGCCCCATTTAGCCGCTTGTCCCACTAACTGATCGATTGGTGTAACGGCATCCATTGTACTCATTGGCGTATGTAGATGTAGTTCTACACGTTTTTCGCCTTCTGGTGCAGTATCTTTTCTTGTTTCTTTATGGATTTCATGAATACCTTGTGCCATGATCACTAAATCGCGGACAAATGTATCATTTTGAACAGCTCCACGAACTTTAATCCACATACCTTTTTTCAAGTGGGTCATCATTTCAGCCTCTTCGTCATTACGTGAGAACATTTTCACTAAAATGGAATCTGTGTAGTCTGTCATTTTAATTTCAAGTAATGAACGACCACTCTTTAGAACTTTTACTTCAACAGCAAATACAAAACCTTCGATTACTACACTACGTTCTTCATCTTGAATACTCTTGATATCAATAATATCCGTCTCTCGAATTTGGGTTCCTAATTGGAATGGCCCACTAACTTCGACAGCAGCTGTTTTTTCGCTAGCTGTTACACGACTATTGAAATCTTCCAATGCTTGTCTTGCTAACTCAGCCTCTTCTAATTGACGTCTTTCCAAATATTCTTCTTGAGCAAGGCGTACTTCTTCTGTTATTTCAGATAGCTTAAAGTCAATAGCTATATTAGGGAACCCAAGGCTTCTGTATGCATTACTGATTTTATCCGCATATTTTGCCTTTAACGTCAGTTGCTCTACTTCCATCATACATTCGACAACTAGCTTACTGCCTGTCCACGATGGAATTTGGGAGATTAAGATCTCTTTTAATGGTGGCGACATTTGGTCAATTTGATTGACTACTGTTAACCAATAATCTAATACAAGCTTTTCATTGACCTCTGGATTTTCCACCGCAAATGTAACATCAGTCTTTGCAATCGAAGAAAACTCTTCAGCCATTCTTGTTGTGAAAAGTTGGTATAAAGGAAATGGTAAGATATTTTTGAGTTTAATAGAAAAATCCCACAAACGTTCTTTTTTATGTACAGTAACACGAGTGAGTTCACCCTGTTCAAAAAATGACATATAGACATCTTCAGTTAATTTTAACTGCTGTAATAGTGTTAAAAATAATTGCCGCTCTTTTTGCTTTTCAGGCATATGACTCACCTACTTTCTTAAACTTAAAAAGAGGAGTACAGTGACGTACCCCACCTTATTAATAGACCCGGAAATACTCATTCAAACGGTCAATTAGCTCTTCTTTGGCGCATTCAAATGTTTCACCTGTACGTCTATATTGAACTTTTACAATTCCTTGTTGCACTTTTGAACTAACAATTACTTGAACTGGTAGCCCGATTAGATTCGCATCGTTCAATTTTTCATCTATTGTTGTATGTCGATCATCAAATAAAACATCAAACTGATAAGTGGATAAAATATTATATAACTGCTCAGAAACGAGCCACTCTTCTTCATTCTCCACATTTTCAGTTAATAAATGCACATCAAATGGTGCAATTGAATTCGGCCATGTAAAGCCGCTTCCATCCTGGTAAAATTGTGAAGCAACCGCAAATAGTCGAGATACGCCAAGTCCGTATGCTCCCATTTGTAATGGTTTTTTATCTCCAAATTCATCTACAAACAACGCTTCACTTTCAACTGAGTACGTTGAACCTAATTTGAAAATATGTGCGACTTCAAAGCCTTTTGCAAATTGAATCGTTCCGATCCCATCAGGAGAAGGCTCACCTTCCTGTATATAACGTATATCTTCGTAAGCATTAATAGCAAAATCTCGCTCAGGATTTACATTTTCGTAGTAATAGCCGTCTTCATTTGCACAAGCTACCCCATTACTAATAGACTTAATACCATTATCAGCTATAACTTTCACTTGGACAGGAAGTTTTATTGGGCCTACCGAATTAACTGAGCACCCGATTATTTCCCGGGTAAAATCATCATCCGCTAAAGTTAGGTTTTTAACATGAAGCAAATTTTTCAACTTCACTTCATTTAACTGATGATCCCCTCGATAGAGTACGACCAATAGTTCATCATTTATTTTATATGTTTTTGTTTTTATTATTTTCTCAGGAGGCAGTTCCAACTGATTAAGAATGTCCTCATCTTTATCCG
Organism: Ureibacillus sp. MALMAid1270; assembly: GCF_049202975.1. Lineage (NCBI taxonomy): Bacteria > Bacillati > Bacillota > Bacilli > Caryophanales > Caryophanaceae > Ureibacillus > Ureibacillus sp. MALMAid1270. The sequence goes on from NZ_JBMIRP010000099.1 coordinate 59,637, forward strand.
GATCAATGCTGAACTTTTGCTTTTTTAATTCTTTCAATTCTTCAGCATGAGTGAAATGTTGTGTAATTACTTCTGCTAAGTCAATATTCACAGCGTAATCCGATTCATTGGAATAAGCAATGGTTACATCACCATTTTCAGATAGGACAATGAATTCATGAGAGATTTCACCGCAATAATTTCCTAAATCCGCTACAACTTTCTTATAGGTAAGCCCCAGTCGACTAAAAATAGTAGAGTACGCTTGCTCCATTTTCCCATAAAACTCATCAAGACTTTCTTTGGAATTGTGGAAGGAGTATGCGTCCTTCATAATAAATTCTAAACTTTTAAAAAGACCATTTTGCTCAAGTTCATCGCGAAATTTCGTTTGTATTTGGTAAAGCACTAATGGTAACTGTTTATAAGATTTAATTTGTTCCTTCACTATTGAAGTTAATATCTCTTCATGGGAAGGTGCTAAATATAGCTCTTCACTTTTCCGGTTTTGTATATGAAAAAGCTCCACATTCTTAGAAACAGCATCATTCGATGGTCTTTCTTGTTGAAATGAATTTAAAATGGGTAATGAAATTTCATTAGCTTGTAGTCTATTCATTTCTTCCCGGATCAGTTTTTCTATTTTGAACAGAACTCGTTTTGCTAACGGTAAATAGGATATGAACCGTCCATTTTGCAAATGAATATAGCCTGCTCGTTCTAATAAATTATTTGAATTTGTTAATTGGTTTGAAGGCACTTCATAATTTGTTCTTATAAATGAAAGACTTTGTTTCACTTAAGCCGCGCCACCTTCGAAATAAAATAGTTTCCCTCCATAGCATAGCACAGAAAGGGTTCTAAAATCGTTAAAAATTCATTTCAAATTTTAGTTGTTTAGAAAAAATTATCCATAAGAAAAAATGAACCTTATTCAGTGAGGATTCGCTGAATAAGGTTGCATTTGATTTGATTACTTCTAATAACACTTTTAGAAGAAGAATCTTTGTATGTCGTTCCAAGTTACTACAACCATTAAGATCATTAATAACACGATTCCTACAAAGTGGACCATACCTTCTTTTTGACGATCGATTGGTTTTCCTCTTAATGCTTCAATACCGAAGAACAGTAATCGACCACCATCTAAAGCTGGTAGTGGAAGTAGGTTCATAATCCCGAGGTTAATACTTAATAGTGCTGCCCAGTTCATTAGGTTAAAGATACCATAAGTTGCAACTTCTTCTGTTGCTTTATAGATTCCCACAGGTCCCGATAGTGCATCTATTGTAAATTGACCTGTTACGAGTTTACCTAATAATTCAAAGATGAGCACTGTGTAATTATAAGTTTGTGTTGCACCGAAAACAATGGCTTTTAATGGGTTAAACTCTACAGGGCTTTGATAAGAAACTCCGATTTGACCATATTGATCACCGCTATCTTCTAAAGTAGTAGGTGTCATTGTTAAATCTAATAGTTTGCCATCGCGTTCTACGACAAAGGACAATTCTTTCCCTGGATTATCATAGACTGTACCTTGTAATTCCTGCCATCTGTCAATTTCTACACCATTAATTTCACGTACAAGGTCACCTGCTTGCATGCCTGCCATTTCAGCTGGTCCATTATCTACAACATCATGGATGACAGGTTCATACGTAGGAACCCCTCTTAACACACCTAGTAATGTAAGGACAAGGAAAGCTAAAATAAAGTTAAAGAGCGGTCCTGCAAAAATGGCCATCGCACGTTGACCAACAGTTTTAGAGTTAAATTGACGATCTAATGGTGCGATCATCACTTCTATGCCATTTTCAACAAGTATAGCATTTCTAGAAATTTTGTATCGTACCAAACGATCTTCTTCATCATAACCTTCGATAAATAAGTCTTTTTCTAAGTCTGCACGTTCAACTTCTAAAAATACGATATTTGGATGTGTCACGCTTTGGTTTAAATAGATTCGTTCTGCTACATCGTCATCGTTTAAAATAATTCCAACTCGATAGCCTGGTTGAAGCTCGACTGAATCCATATCTTCTCCAGCCATTCTTACATAACCACCAAGAGGTAATAAACGAATTGTATAGAGTGTTTCACCTTTTGTCATACCGAATATTTTTGGACCCATTCCAATGGCAAATTCACGAACCATTATACCTGCGCGTTTAGCTAACAGGAAATGTCCTAGTTCATGGAAAAAAACAAGAGATCCAAATATGATAATAAATGCGAGTACTGTTTGCATCCGATTCCCACCTTCAAGAGCCTATTTTCATGTCGCTCAATTTGTTTTGTATTTGTCATGTAACTATTCTTTGGTACTCTTCAAACCACTCCATCAATGGAGCAGTTCAACTTCGATAGTTGAAACAATTTAACCATTCAATAGTTACAATTCATTTCTACAAAATCTGAATGTAGTCTATTGTACCATGCTAAGAACAGTTTTTCTCGTTTCACTATCTACATGTAAGATTGTTTCCAAATCAGGTAGTAGAATATTGTTATGGTCGTTCATAATTTGTTCTATCACTTCGTCGATTTGTAAGAAAGATATTTTCTCTTGTAAAAATAGAGAAACTGCTGCTTCGTTTGCTGCATTCATCGCTGTTAAGATTGTCCCACCAGTTCGTCCAGCTTCATAAGCAAGCTTTAAAGCACGGTAACGATCAAAATCTACTTCTTTAAAATTCAATTGACCAATTTGAGCTAGATTTAATCTCGTGCTATTTTTCAATGGTAGACGATCTGGGTAACTTAGTGCATATTGAATTGGAACTCTCATATCTGGTGTACCAAGTTGAGCAATGACACTTGTATCATCATACTCTACTAGAGAGTGAATAATACTTTCTTTATGCAATAAAACATCAATATTATCATATGGCATATCAAATAAAACATGTGCCTCTATTACTTCTAACCCTTTGTTCATCATCGTGGCAGAGTCTATCGTAATTTTAGCACCCATCGACCAGTTCGGATGGTTTAAAGCTTCTTTTACAGTAACGTGTTTTAACTCTTCTCGAGTTTTATCACGGAAGGAGCCACCTGAAGCAGTAATAATAATTCGGCTTACTTGTTTTCTATTTTCACCATTCATAGATTGGAAAATAGCTGAATGCTCACTATCTACCGGTAAAATCGCTACATTATGTTTTTTTGCTTCGGCCATAACAATATGACCTGCTGTTACTAATGTTTCTTTATTGGCAATGGCAATCGTTTTCCCCATACGAATGGCAGCTAAAGTCGATTCCAGACCAATACTACCTAAAACGGCATTTAGTAATACTGTTGTATCAGGATGTGTTGCTACTTCAACTAATCCTTTTTTTCCATATGTAAAATGTACAGTTGGAAACTGCTTTTGCAGTTCGATTGCATCTTGTTCCTCTTGTACAGAAACAAGCTCAGGTTGTAACTGTTTAATTATTTCAATAGTTTTCTCGATATTTTTTCCGGAAGAAAATGCAACCAGTTTAAACTGTTCAGGATATGCAAGTAAAATATCAACAGTTTGCATACCTATAGAACCGGTTGCACCGAGCAGACTAATTTTTTTCAACATAAAAACTTCCTTTCACTAACTCACAAAATGCAATAAGTTTAATAACGGCAGTACGAATAATAAGCTATCAAAACGATCTAAAATACCACCGTGACCAGGTAAAATCCATCCGGAATCCTTCACATTGTAGTGACGTTTAATAGCCGACTCCACAAGGTCACCAAGTTGGCCAAAAATGGAACTAAATACCGTTACTACGATGAAATATGTCCACGACACATTAAATGGAACGATTATTTGCATAATACAAGCTAAAATAACCGCAATGATGATCCCGCCTACAAAGCCTTCAATTGTTTTATTTGGAGAGATTTCTGGCCATAACTTATTTTTACCAAGTTTTCTTCCAGTAAAATACGCACCTGAATCTGTTGACCAAACAACAAGTAAAGCATAAATAATATACATAAGACCAGCTTCTCGTGTCGTAATTAAGTAATAGAATCCAATCCCGATATATAATGCGCTAAGAATAATAAATCCAATTTCATCGAAGGTAAAATGATTTTTTACCACTACCGAATAAGCTAACAATAATATCGTAGCAATTGTTAGTAATTCATATTTTGAATAAGTAGTTAAATCTTCAATATAAGTAGCCCAATCAACTGGCATTAATATTGAAAATACAATTAATGTCCCTATTAACCCAGGGAGTGAATAAATTTTTATGCCTTTCATATGGAGAATTTCATACAGCGCAACGAGTGCTAATCCGTAAACTCCAATTGTAAAGGGTAAATCTCCATACACAACAAACGGGATAAAGATAGCTGCTGCTATTAGTCCCGTTATGATCCGTTGCTTCAATTTTTTCCTTCTCCTTTCAACCCTCCGTACCGACGATTTCTCTTTTGGTAAGCATGGATTGCTTCCAAGAAAGTAGGCTCATCAAAGTCTGGCCAAAGAGTTTCAGTAAACCAAAATTCTGTATACGCTAGTTGCCATAACATAAAATTACTTAAACGAACTTCACCGCTTGTGCGAATTAATAAATCCGGCTCTGGTAATGCGGATGTCATCAAATACTGATTAACGGTAAATTCATCAACCTCATCAATTGATAACTTTCCATCGTTTACATTAGTTAGTATTACCTTCATTGCCTGTACTATTTCATCACGACTACCATAGTTCATAGCAAAATTTAAAATTAATCCCGTATTATATTTTGTTTTCTCAATCGCATCATTTAAAACGTTTTGTGTATGCTTCGGAAGTCCATCCTTATTCCCCATCATAATGACTTTTATGTTACGTTCCATTAACTCAGGCAAAAATGAGGTAAGAAACTTTTCAGGTAAACTCATTAAATATTCTACTTCATTTTTGGGTCGTTTCCAGTTTTCAGTCGAAAATGCATAAAGTGTCAGCACTTTAATGCCGCCTAAATCATCTGCGATACGAGCCACTTTTCGTACGACTTTCATCCCTTCATGATGGCCCGCAATACGAGGTAATGCTCGTTTCTTTGCCCAACGTCCGTTACCGTCCATAATAATTGCAATGTGGCATGGAAGTAATTCTTTATTAGCCAATACTGTTTCTCGGCCTAATAAAGTTTTTTGTTTGTTCTGTTTTTTTCCAAATATTTTTGAAAACATTCTGTTATTCCTCCATTTGACATTAAATCGGACGTATATTCATAATCATATCAAAAACGAATGTTTATGTCCTTTGTAAATAACATAAACTTTTTTATTTTTACATAATTTTCTACTTAAATATGTATCACGAACTAAATTGATGTTGTAATTTGAGTAAGTTGGTGTGTATGTTTGTTTGGCTTTTCTAAATGTGCCAGATTATCAACGTTTGAATAAAGGCGGAATGGATCTGCTACGTGAGCTGGTGAAGCGCTGGCTCGCTGGCTCATGGACATGGACATCTTTTGGAAGGTACTTACCAGTCAATTTGAGCATATTACCCCGAATCGACCCTTCAACTTTTTCATCACTTTAACGAAAAAGACGTCCTTTATGGGAGGACGTCTCTAGTAACATAAAGTTCTAACTTTTAGCTAATTTTTAATAAACTAACTGCAGAAATATAGTTTTCTAATCATAACCACAGATAGATAGGAGCCGTTCGAAAATTCGACCATAACTCAAACGCACAACACCTAATCCCACCAGCAATTAACTCATCAACCTAACAAATTATACAGTAAGGATTTCTTTTTCTTTATCTTTTGCTAGATCATCAATTTTTACGATTGATTGGTCAGTTAATTTTTGAATATCGTCGTTGTAGCCACGTAGTTCGTCTTCTGTGATTTCGCCGTTTTTCTCTAATTTTTTTAAATCATCGTTTGCGTCACGACGAACGTTACGGATTGCGATTTTCGCATCTTCCGCTTCTTTTTTCACAATTTTTACTAATTCTTTACGACGCTCTTCTGTTAATTGAGGAATTGTTAAACGAATTACGTTACCATCGTTTGTTGGTGTAATTCCGATATCAGACTTCATGATTGCTTTCTCGATGTCACCTAGAATGGATTTGTCGTAAGGAGTGATTACAAGTAGACGAGCTTCTGGAACAGAAACTCCACCTAATTGGTTAATTGGAGTTGGTGCACCGTAGTAATCAACAGTGATGCGGTCAAGTAATGAAGCATTCGCACGTCCAGCACGAATCGATGCTAATTCACGAGAAAAAGCTGAAATTGATTTTTCCATTTTTTCTTTTGCTTGAGATAAAACTTGTTTAGCCATTATAGAGTCCTCCTAACAATTGTGCCAATTTTTTCACCTTGTACGGCGCGTTTAATATTTCCTTTATCCATTATTGAGAATACTATTAATGGGATATCGTTGTCCATACATAAAGTGGAAGCAGTTGAATCCATTACCTGAAGACCTTTTTGGATGACGTCTAAATATGTAAGCTCGTCATATTTAACAGCTGCTGGGTCAAACTTCGGATCTGCAGAATATACACCGTCAACGTTATTTTTAGCCATCAAAATTGCTTCTGCTTCGATTTCAGCTGCTCTTAATGCTGCAGTTGTATCTGTTGAGAAATATGGGTTTCCTGTACCTGCTGCAAAGATCACAACACGTTTCTTTTCTAAATGACGAACTGCTTTTCTGCGAATATAAGGCTCAGCAACTTGTGTCATGACGATTGAAGATTGTACACGAGTTTGAATATCAAGCTTTTCAAGAGCATCTTGAAGTGCAAGTGAATTCATCACTGTAGCTAACATCCCCATATAATCCGCTGAAGCACGGTCCATACCCATTTCACTACCAACTTTTCCACGCCAAATGTTTCCGCCACCTACTACAACAGCAACCTCCACACCTAGGTCAACAACATCCTTAATATCTTCTGCAACAGATTTGATGATCTTCGGAGATAATCCGAAACCAGCTTCACCTGCTAATGCTTCTCCACTTAATTTTATAACAACTCTTTTGAATTGTGGCACACTCATAATTAACCTCCGTAACTCGAAATTTAAGGAAACATCTTGATGATTTCATACGCTTCCTTCAAGTTTTAATCTATTTATTATCATGCTTATATAATGGACTGCGTATGTATTGTTCTTATCTTGAAAAATAGGGAACACGGTGATGTGCTCCCTATTGTTTCAATTAGTTATTTGAATTAGTTTCCTTTAACTTGGTTCATAACTTCTTCAGCGAAGTTGTCTTCGCGTTTTTCGATACCTTCACCTACAGCGTAGCGTACGAATGAAGTTACATTTCCACCAGTTGATTTTACGAAATCACGTACTTTTTGATCAGAGTTTTTAACGAAAGTTTGGTCAAGTAAGCAAATTTCTTCGAAGAATTTACCAAGACGACCTTCAACCATTTTCGCAACGATGTTTTCTGGTTTACCTTCGTTTAATGCTTGCTCAGTTAATACTTTGCGTTCACGTTCAACTTCTTCTTGAGAAACTTGGTCACGAGATACGTATTTAGGGTTAATTGCAGCGATGTGCATAGCTACGTCTTTAGCAGCGTCTTCATCAGTAGAACCTTCAAGAACTACTAATACACCAATTCTTCCACCCATGTGTAAGTAAGAACCGAATGCATCTGCATCAGTTTTTGTTTTAATTTCGAAACGACGAAGAGTAATTTTTTCACCAATTGTAGCTACTGCAGTTGCGATTTGGTCTGCAACTTTAACGCCTTCAGCATTTACTACTTCTAAAGCCGCTTCTACTGATTCAGGTTTAGAGTCTAATAATGTTTTTGCAAGGCTTGACACTAAAACTTGGAATTTGTCATTTTTCGCTACGAAGTCAGTTTCTGCGTTAACTTCTAAAATTACCGCTTCATTTCCTTCAGCTAAAATGAAAGTAGTACCTTCTGCAGCGATACGGTCAGCTTTTTTAGCAGCTGAAGATAAACCTTTTTCACGTAAGAAATCGATTGCCGCATCAATGTCTCCATTTGTTTCTACTAGTGCTTTTTTGCAGTCCATCATTCCTGCGCCTGTTTTTTCACGTAGTTCTTTTACTAATTGTGCAGTAATTGCCATTTGGGTGTTTCCTCCTTGAATTTGTAAATAGTTTACATATCTATTTATACAATTTAGTGTGATGACTAGCAATTCTTTCGATAATAAAACATAGAGAATTGCGGAATCATGTCTAAATGTTCTTAAAAAAAGGTGATAAGAGGAACATCCACTTATCACCTTAATAGTGAATTACTCAGCTACTACTGCTTCTTCAGCTACTGGAGCTTCAGATTCACCTTGTTTAGACTCGATTAGAGCATCTGCCATTTTAGCAGTTAATAATTTAACAGCGCGGATAGCATCATCGTTAGCAGGGATTACATAGTCGATTTCATCTGGATCACAGTTTGTATCAACAATACCTACGATAGGAATATTTAATTTACGAGCTTCTGCAACAGCAATACGCTCTTTACGTGGGTCAACCACGAACATTACGTCTGGAATATCTTTCATATCACGAATACCGCCTAAGAATTTAACAAGACGTTCGTGTTCTTTTTTAAGTTGGATTACTTCTTTTTTAGGAAGTACGTCGAATGTGCCGTCTTCTTCCATTCTTTCGATCTCTTTCATACGTGCAACACGTTTTTGAATAGTACCGAAGTTTGTTAAAGTACCACCTAACCAGCGTTGGTTGATGAAGTAGTTACCAGAACGGATTGCTTCTTCTTCAATCGCTTCTTGAGCTTGTTTTTTAGTACCTACGAAAAGAACTTTACCACCGTCTTGGCCAACTTGGCGCATGAAGTCATAAGCCTCTTCTAACTTCTTAACTGTTTTTTGTAAATCGATAATATAGATACCGTTACGTTCAACAAAAATATATTTTTTCATTTTTGGGTTCCAACGGCGAGTTTGGTGTCCGAAATGTACACCAGCTTCAAGTAATTGCTTCATTGAAATTACTGACATGAATGTTTCCTCCTAATATTTTGGTTATTTTCCTCCGCATTTTTCATTTGTAACAAGCAACTTTTAATTCTAAAAGCACCACTTACTACATCAAAATGCGTGTGTGATTACTTCATTACCCAATATGATTGGGTGTCTTAAATCCTACCTCAACTTGTGGAGCATAAAAAACATTTTGAAATGAAGTTAATTTAACACCAATTGATAATATATCACACTCTATTTTCTACTGCAACCATTTTAAGACTGAAATTTAAGCAATAGTTCAATTTCTGTCTTACCTTTATTCGTTAATTTTGCTATTTGTTCAATAGTTTTTCCTTCATTATGTAATTTTATAACCTGTTGTTCAAAAGAAAGTGGTGCAGGTTGCTCTTTTCTCGGTTTCGATTCTTCTAAAACTGCTACTTGATCAATCAGACCAGTTTCTGAATCTACTTCTGGTTCGATTCGATTTACGCTTGATTCACTATTAGTTGGTTTTGACTTGTACTTGTTATAAGCATTATACGCCACTGTTTTTGGGATATATGGTCTTTGTTCAATTGTAGAAGTTGTTGAGTCATCATTTTTTTGTTCGATTGGTTCAATGATTTGATCTACAATTGAATTTGCATTTTCAAAGTTTTTAGTTCTGTTTACATCTTTAGAAGAAAGTTCTTTTATTAGACGATCATTTTCTTCTTTTATTTCTACAAGGTATAAGCTGATGGATTCTTCCATCTCACGCATGATTTGTTTATGACGATTTTCTAAATCTATAAATTTTGCAACCTTTGCATTTAATAAAGTAATCATATAAAAGCAAAAAAGCTGTGAAATGATGAGTAAAATAATAAGAATAGTGGTTAACATATACGTCTCCTATCCACTGAAATCGATAAAATGTCCTTTAAATGGATGTGTTGCTTCTTTTATTTCGTCTTGTTTTTGTCTTGCTTGTTCGTTGTTTGAATGTTGCTTGTTACCGCTACTGTTGCGTTCATCTTTGCCTAACTTTTCTGTCGGTTCTGTGTCGTGTACAGTCAATTGCTTTTTTAACGTTTCTTTTTTTAAAGCTTCTTGAGCATTTAGTTGATGTTGAATGACATTGTGCTGATGTTGCTCAGCCATTTTACCAACATCCATTGTTTTAGGAATTGCGATTTGCAATTCTACACCTTTCAAACTCATATATGAACCTCCTATTCTTCCACATACATATGACATCCGCAATAAAAGCTACTCTAATTGTAGAGTAGCTTATTTTTATACATTTAGCACTTCAGAGGATAGTAACTTGCGTAGTTTGAACAGAGCTTTTGAATGGATTTGTGAAATTCGTGATGTAGATAGATTTAGCATATCCCCAATTTCTGTTAGGGTCATTTCCTCTGTGTAAAATAAACTTAATACCAATTGCTCTTTTTCGTTTAGGTGTTGAATGGTATTAACTAATTCGTTAATTAACTCTGAGTCAACGGCTGATTGTTCTGGTGTCTTTGTACGCTCATCTCTTAGCACAAATTCTTTACCATCCGTCTCGTCTTGATCTTGTTGTTCATTAATGGAAAGTAAACTTGAAAAGAAATGTTCGTGAACTGTTTGATAAATTTCATCAACAGGAACATTCATATATTCTGCTAGTTCTTCAGGTGTTGCATGTCTCAATAACTTTTGTTCAAGTTTTTCAATTTGAGATTCCATTTTCTTTGCTTTTTCCCTAGCAGATCTCGGAAGCCAATCTTCTTTTCTTAAGCCGTCAATGATTGCTCCTCGAATTCGGAATGAAGCATATGTATCAAATTTTAAATCTCTATTAATATCGAACTTATTTAATGCATCAAAAAGGCCCATCATTCCTAAACTGAATAGTTCATCTTTCGATACATTTTTGGGCAATCCCGCACTAATTCTTTGAACATGGTAATTCACTAATGATTTATATTTTTTAATCAGTATGTCTCCAGCATCTGGATCTCTATCTTGTATCCAGCTATTCCATAGTTTTGTTTCTTCAATAGTTGGTTGTACCACATGAATCACCTTTCTCTTGAAGTCGTGCGTCAATTCTATTGTTATTATATCAAATAGCGACAAAAAAACACATTGTTCAAGTGTCGAATCATTGTAAAATTTCGCCAAAATTTGATGGCGTCGGTTTCAAAAAAAGGACTAGCTTGAAAGCTAAACTTTCAAGGTAGCCCTATTTTCTTACATATATTATTCACTCATTAAGGTTCTAACTACTTTTGCAATTTCTTCAGGACTTTCACTTATTTCTTTTTTTGGAGTCTTTTTATTCTGTAAATTTAAGTGATTATCATTCGTAGGAAAATCTATTTTTTCTTCAGAATTTATATTTTCATTTTCTTCTGGAGTAAAGAGAATGTATCCAATCAAGTATCGAACACCAAACATGGCAACAAAAACAACCAATGAACAAATAAAAGATCCTATCAGAATATCAAAAGGTGAATTAGATTTTTGGAACATCCATAAAAAGTAAACGGAAAATGAGCCAAGTGCAAACCAAAAATTCCATAAAATATTCCCAATCATCATATATCACACACTCCCGCGTTGACAGTGCGGATATTTAGTAAACTTGTTTCTGGATTAAATTCGATCGTTCTACCGCTATTTCCACCTGTGTTTTCTGCAACAATTGGGATTCCATATTTTTTTAATTCATTTTTAACAGCTTCCACATTACGTGGACCTATACGCATTGTGTCATTATCCGTTGTGAATTGAAACATTTGGGCACCACCAGCAATCTTTGCCTTTAAGCGGTATTGCTGTGCCCCTTCCATTTTAAGCTTTTCGATTAATGCCTCAATTCCAGTATCAGCAAATTTGGCAGCATTGAGCGTACTTGTTTTCCCTAAACTTGAATCGGGTAACATAATATGAACTAATCCAGCAATTTTTTTCGTTTCGTCATATAAAACAACTCCAACACATGAGCCAAGTCCTGATGTTCGAATAGTATTTGGAGTTTTTACTACATCCATTTGGGCGATTCCTACTTTTACTACCGTATTTGTGGAGAGCATCTAATCGACACCTAGAGTTCTAAACAATGTAATAAACGAATCTGGACTAGGTAATAGGAAGAAGGATCCTTGTACTTCCTCAAAATCCCCTAATTCATCTTCAAAAATGGATGTATTTATTACTATGACACTATCACTAACTTGTGATATTTCGATTAACCCAATACTTACGATCGCTCCAAACATATCCACTGAGAGTCCAGGTACAGAAGGATATATTTTCAGTCCAGTAAAATCGGATAATGCTGATAAATAAGAACCCGATAAAATATTGCCTAACTCTTGCATCGCCGACAAACCGATTTCAGAAACTGGATTATTAGAGAAATCAAATTGTTCATCATGAATTAATCTTCTTATAAATCGATTAGCCTGCTCGATTGGTAATACGAAGAACATACTTCCTTCGAGATCACCTTCTATTCGTAAATAGATCCCTACAACGACTTTTTCAGAGCTTCCAGCTAGTTCCATCATATCTGTAAAACTTACCATTTCTACATTTGGAACACGCATGTCGATTTTTTTTCCGAGTAACCCTGATAGTGAAGTTGCTGCATGTGCTGCACCAATATTCCCAATTTCTTTTAATACATCTAAGTGCATGGTAGATATTTCCATTCTCATATTCCTACTTTTCTTCATCAAGTATATGAACTATTCATTTTCCGGATTTAAAACTTTGTCTAAATGTAAAAGAATTAAAAGACGATTTTCTAGTTTTGCCACACCTGAAATGAAATCAACTGCAACTGAACCTACTACATTTGGTTGGTTTTCAATAGAGCTTACAGGGATATCAATAACATCGTTTGCAGAATCTACAACAAATCCTACTTCCATATTTTCAAGTGTTACAATAATGATTCTCGTTGAATCAACATACGAGGAATAAGGCAATCCGAAACGTTCTCTTAAATCAATAATCGGTGTTACTACCCCTCTTAGATTGATGACACCTTTTACATATTTTTCAGCTTTTGGTACGCGGGTAATGTGCATTAACTTTTCAATTCCTTGAACATTTGAAACAGGGATTGCATACTCTTTATCTACTAATTGGAAAACGATCACTTTAATATAATCTTCATCTACTAATGTAGTCATTCTTCACACCTCGTCCCATACTTTATTTCATTAAAGCGTTACAATCTACGATTAATGCGACTTTACCATTTCCTAAAATCGTTGCACCTGAAATAGCAAAGATGTTTGTTAAATAATTTCCTAATGATTTTAAAACAATTTCTTGTTGTCCAATAAATGAATCGACAACTAGTCCAGCTAATTTTTCACCTTTACGAACAATGACAACAGATTGGTATTCGTCATCAAATTCATTTGAACGAGGCACATCAAAAATCTCTTCCAGATAAATTAATGGAACGACTTTTCCTCTAAAATCGATTACTTTCTGATTGTGAGCATTTAAAATATCCGATTTTTTAATAATCGAAGTCTCAATAATTGAAGAAAGTGGAATTGCATAGATTTCTTCTTCAATTTCGACTAACATTACGGAAATAATCGATAAAGTTAATGGTAGTTGAATTGAGAAGATTGAACCGACATCTTGAGTGGACTCGATTGAAATACTACCACCTAATGATTCAATAGTCGTTTTTACTACATCAAGACCTACCCCACGACCAGAAATATCAGATATTACCTCAGCAGTTGAGAAGCCTGATGCTAAAATCAGTTCGTTGATTTGTTTGTCAGATAATGAATTCGCACTTTCTTTTGTGATGATGCCTCTAGAAATGGCTTTTGCTAATACTTTTTCTTTATTAATACCAGCACCGTCATCTTCTATTTCGATAAATACGTAATTTCCACTATGGTAAGCACGTAAGATAACTGTTCCTTCTTCTGGTTTACCTTTTGCTACACGTACTTCTGGACTTTCTATACCATGGTCAAGTGAATTACGGATTAAGTGAACAAGTGGGTCCCCGATTTCGTCAATTACTGTACGATCAAGTTCCGTTTCAGCACCGATAATTTCAAGGTTAATTTTTTTATGTAAATCGCGAGAAAGTGAACGAACCATTTTCGGGAATCGATTAAATACAGTTTCAACTGGAACCATTCGCATCGTTAGAACGATATTTTGTAAATCACCCATTGTACGGCTCATTCGCTCTACTGTCTCGTTCAATTCAGGATGATTAACATCTGTTGAAATGGATTGGAGTCTTCCTCTATCAATCACTAATTCTTCAAATAAATTCATCAAAATATCTAATCGTTCAATACTTACTCGAATCGTTTTACTAGCGTTTTGTTGTGCTTGAACTTTAGATGGTGTATTAGTCTTTTGTTTTGAATCTGAATTCACTGTTACTTGTTGTTCAACTTGTACTTCAGGAACAGCAGTAACTGTCGCTGGCACATCTACTTGTGTAACCTCTGTTGCAGATGTTGTAAATAATTCCTGAGATAATTTTGTGACAATGACTTTATCAATCTCAGAAACTTTCATTATTTTTTTCTGGATTTCTTCTGCAGAATCCATTGTTATAAATGCAACTTGGAATTGTTGGTCGAATTTTTCTTCCTCAAGCTGATCTGCAGATGGGACTGATTTAATCACATCACCGTTTTTCTCTAAAATATCAAATACCATGAAGACACGAGCCGCTTTTAATAAACAGTCTTCACGAAGAATGACTGTGATTTCATAAGCGTTGTACTCTTGTTCTGAAGATTGTTGTAAAACCGTTTTTTCATAATCATCATATTGCATATGCGAAACTTGAACAGGTTCTTCTATTACTGTCACTGCAATTTCTTGTTCAGTTTGAACGGCTGATGGAACTGTTATTGGCTGACCCGATTCAATGGCTTTTAATTTGGCAACAGTGTCTTTCACATCACGTTTCCCATCTCCACCATTTGCAATATCCATAATCATTTCTTCTAAATGGTCAACAGATTCAAACACAACGTCTAATACTTCTGTTTGCACGTTAATTTTATGATTTCGAATGGCATCTAAAACGTTTTCCATTTTATGAGTTAAGTCCGCTAAATCTTCATAACCCATAGTTGCAGACATCCCTTTTAATGTATGAGCGGAACGGAAAATTTCATTGACTAAGCTTAAATCATCTGGATTTTTTTCTAATTCTAGTAAATTATCACTACAAGCTTGTAAATGCTCTTTACTTTCTTCTATGAACATTTCTAAATATTGGTTCAAATCCATTCAAAGCCACTCTCCCTTAAAGTAGTTTAATAATATGTTCAGCAATCTCATTTACATCGACTACTTCATCCACAAGTGTTGTCTCAACAGCTGCTTTTGGCATTCCATAAACAATACATGTCTCTTGGGATTCAGCAATTGCATAGGTGTTACCTGTATTCTTTAGAGCCTTTAGTCCACTGGAACCATCAGAACCCATACCTGTCATAATGACAGCGATTTTGTCAAAATCATTGTAAAGGCTAATATTTTCAAACAGGACATCAACTGAAGGTCTATGTCCAGCTCTTGGTGGTTCTGTTTCGTCGATTAAAATTTCAAATTGGTTTCCAATCTTGTTTAGTTTTAAATGGTAGCCTCCTGGTGCAACGTAAGCTGTTCCATTTTGTAAAATCTCACCATTTTCGGCTTCTTTCACAGAAATTTTACTTAGTTGGTTTAATCGTTGCGCTAAGGATTTTGTAAATCCTTTTGGCATATGCTGGACGATTAAAACAGGAGCATTCAATGTCTTTGGTAGTTTAGTAATCACGTCTTGAAGAGCACGTGGTCCCCCTGTAGACGTACCAATAAGAATGATTTTTTTAGAAGTCTTCTTCCAATCGGATCGTTTAATCATTGAGTGACTTTTTTCAATGTGAGTTTTTTGAATCACGGCTTGTTTAAACGTGCTTCTTAATGGCTCTGTTTTCACCTTTTGACTAATTGTTGTTGAAGGAACGATTGATTTTTTTAGATTAATAATAGATACCTGTGCAGCATTTTCTACTTTTCGAATAAGCTCTTCTTTTACTTTGTGTAAGTCCAATGAGATTGTTCCACTCGGCTTTGCAACAAAGTCAACTGCACCATTCTCCATTGCAATTAACGTCGTATCCGCTCCACTTTGTGTTTCACTTGATAACATAATGACTGGAACGGGACATACTTCCATTATTTCTTTCAATGCATCCAGGCCGTTCATTTCGGGCATTTCAACATCCATTGTGACCACATTTGGCTGCAAATTTTGTATTTTTTTTATCGCATCTCTACCATTTCGTGCAGTTCCGATCACTTCTATGGTTGGATGGTCTTGAAAAAAGTCGGAAACTAATTTCCTCATAAAAGCAGAATCATCAACGATTAATAATTTTCTTTTTTTCGAAAAGTCCATTATTAACCACGTCCTTTCGAAAAAATATTTTTAAGTTTTTTCAAGAAGGAATCGGATTGAACTGGCGCATATACTTCTTCTAATTGTGCATTAACAAACTTTTTCACCATCTCAATTAATGTGAGCGTTACAGGTGAATTTGGAAATAAAATAGAAAATGGAACTTGATCGATGACTGCTTTTCGAACAGATGGATCTTCCGGCAAAGAACCTAATATAGTAATCTCTTTTGATAAGAACTTCAACATCGTGTTCTTTAATCGGATTGCGGTCTCTTTTCCTTCTTCGTTTGTAAATGCTCGATTCACAACTAAGTAAAATTTCTTATTTTCATCTCTAAGGTGTATATATTTCATCATGGAATAGGCATCCGTTACTGAAGTTGGTTCCGTTGTTGAAATGACAAAGATTTCATCTATTGAAGTTAGTAAATCTAAAGACCAATTGGTAGCACCTGCACCCATATCAAAGAAAATATAATCGAAATTTTTTTGTAACGTTTCAAATGCAATTATTAAAGATTGGAACATGGTTGGCGACCATTGAATAACAGAAGATAACCCGGAACCACCTGAAATGTATTTCAAGTTATTCGGTCCATCTAAGATGACATCAGATAATGGAACTTTCCCAACTAAGTAATCCTTTAAATTATATTGGGCGTTTTTACCTATTAAGATATTGACATTCCCCATCCCAATATCCATATCAAGTATGACAACTTTCTTTCCAAGCCTAGCGAGCATAATCGCAAAATTCGTTGTAAAGTTGCTTTTACCAACTCCACCTTTGCCACTTACTACTGCGATAGATCTTCCTAGGGCACCGAGATTTTCTAACATTTTCATTCTTAATTTTTCAGCTTGATCTCTCATTTGAATTCACCTTGGAAAAATATGTCTAACAAATTTTCTAGATTTGCTTCTTTAATATCTTCTGGTACTTCTTGTCCATCCGTATAGTAAGCAATTCCTTTATTATATTTAATCATTAAATTATACATAGTGCCAATAGAATTTGTTTCGTCGATTTTCGTAAATATGAACTTTTGGAATGGTACATCTTTAAATTGATCGATAATTTTTTCCATGTCTTTTTCCTTAGAGGTTAGAGACAATAATAAGAACGATTCAACTTCTTCATCGAAGTTAATCAATTGTTTTAAATCATTGACGTATTTTTCTTCTTTATAATTTCTTCCAGCAGTATCAATCATGATTAAGTCTAGGTTTGATAACTTATCGATCGCATTCTTATAATCTTCTGAATTGTAAACAATTTCGATTGGTGCTTGTAAAAGGTTGGCGTACGTTTTTAACTGTTCAATGGCAGCAATTCGATAAGTGTCAGTTGTAATAAAACCGATTTTCTTCTTTTTTTCTAGAACCGCTCGGGCTGCAATTTTTGCAATCGTTGTTGTTTTACCAACACCTGTAGGACCTATTACATTAATAAACTTTTTATCATAATTAATACCGCCCATTGGTAATCCTTTTAATTTAGTACGCAATGAGCTTTCAACGACGTGCCATAGTTCTTTTTGGGAAACATTAGAGTTTAATTTTTCATAATGTGCAAAAAGCTCATCACTAATTTCGGTGATGAGCTCCTCATTAAGCTCTTGATGTCTTAAAAATTCGATAATTGGAAGTAATTGTTCTGGATATTTTGATTCGATTGATTGTCTTTGAATCGACTTCATCATCGATTTTAAATCTGCTAGTTCTTTCTTTAAATCTTCACTAACATCAGGAGTTTTTGTTTCGTTTTGAACTGATGTCGAAGTAAATTTTTTAGTCTCATGAATGAAATCAGGGAGTTGTTCAACTTTCGGTTGGATTTCAATTTGGTCAACCCCAGCGAGTACTTCAAAATGTTTTTGCTTTACTAAGCCAAAAAACTTCTTTGTTTCTATAACTTTTGAATTGATAATGACCGCATCTTCCCCTAGTTCAGCACGGATACTTTTCATGGCTTCAGCAATGGAAGGAGCTATATATTTTTTCATTTTCATTCGACATTCACCACTCCAACACTTTGGATTTCAATGTTTGCATCAAGTTCGTTATATGAAAGAATCGGTATTTGCGGGAAATAATTTTGCGTTAATTGTCTTAAATACATTCGAATTGCAGGAGAGCAAAGGATAATAGGTGATTGCTCCATAAAGGAAACCCGCTCTATTTCTTTTGCGATTGACTCTAAAACATTCTGTGAATCTTGCGGATTCATGGCTAAATAGTTACCGTGATCTGTTTGTTGAATGCTATCTGCAATTAATTTTTCTAATTTGGCAGGAATCGTAATCACTTTTAACGTTGACTCCCCTGAACTATATTGTGTTGTAATCTGTCTTGCAAGCGATTGTCTAGCATATTCCGTTAAAATATCCGGGTCACTCGTTAGTTTTGAGTAATCTGCTAATGTTTCAAAAATAATCGGTAAGTTTCGAATCGATACATTTTCTTTTAATAGTTTAGCCAATACTTTTTGAATTTCTCCAATTGAAAGTGGTGTCGGTGTTAGCTCATCAACTAAAATTGGATAAGACTCTCGTAAATGATCGATCAGCTGTTTAGTCTCTTGACGACCTAATAACTCATGCGCATTTGCACGAATCATTTCAGTTAAATGAGTTGATACAACACTTGGAGGATCCACTACTGTATAACCAAGCATTTCGGCATCTTCTTTTGCTTTTTCCGTAATCCATTTTGCAGGTAATCCAAATGAAGGTTCGATTGTATCAATTCCGTCAATTGAATCATCATCTCCTGGGCTCATAGCTAAATAATGATCAAGTAAAAGTTCACCTCTAGCCATTTCATTACCCTTAATTTTAATACGATATTCATTTGGTTGTAGTTGGATATTATCTCGAATTCGTACAACAGGAATGACAATCCCTAGTTCAAGCGCAAGTTGTCTTCGAATCATAACAACCCGGTCTAATAAATCTCCACCTTGCGCAGCATCTACGAGTGGAATTAACCCATAACCAAATTCAAATTCAATTGGGTCTACATTAAGTAGGTTAATAACATTTTCTTGACTCTTCATCGTATCAGTAGCGACTTCTTCTTCAATTTCCAAAATCTCTTCTGGTGATTCTGTTTTCTTACGACTAGTTAAATAACCAACTAAAAATAGGACAGCTGAAATCGGAATCGTAATCCAAAATGGAATCGGAGTAAATAAGCCAAGTAAAAAGATTGTTCCACCCGCAATATATAAAAGTTTCGATTGAGCGAATAACTGGCTTGTAATATCATGTCCTAAGTTACCATCTGATGCTGCACGGGTGACAACTAAACCAGTTGCAGTGGATATTAGAAGTGCAGGAATTTGCGCAACTAAACCGTCCCCGACCGTTAGTTTAGAGAAGTGAGTAGCTGCATCCCCCATTGAATAGCCTAATTGAGTCATCCCGATAATCATCCCGAATAATAGGTTAATGAATACCATAATGATCGAGGCAATGGCATCCCCTTTTACGAACTTTGTAGCCCCGTCCATCGCACCATAAAAATCGGATTCTCTCGATACTTTTTCGCGACGTTCACGAGCTTCTTTCTCGGAAATCATACCCGCGTTTAAATCCGCGTCAATACTCATCTGTTTCCCTGGCATTGCATCTAATGTAAAGCGAGCTGCAACTTCAGCTACACGTTCTGAACCTTTTGTTATGACGATAAAATTAACAATAACTAATAACATGAAAATGACTAGACCGACTAGAACATTCCCACCGGTTACGAACTCACCGAACGTTTCTACAACATCTCCTGCATCACCATTCGCTAAGATGGCACGTGTTGTGGAGATACTTAACCCTAATCGGAATAAAGTTACTAATAAAATGACTGAAGGAAAAATAGCAAAATCTAATGCTTCCTTCATATTCATCGCTGTTAGTAAAATTAATAATGAAATGGTGATATTAATAATAATTAAAAAACTTAGTAGCCATGTAGGAAGTGGAATTACAAGCATCGCCACAATTAATATAACAACAGCTAATACGCCAAGATCGCGAAATTTCATTGTATTCCCTCCTTTGAACTACAAAGTTGATTAGATTTTACGTTTAATTCGATATACATAAGCAAGTACTTCTGCAACAGCTTTAAAGAACTCTTCTGGTACAAAATCTCCTATTTCTACTTTGTCATACATTGCCCTTGCAAGTGGTCGATTTTCAACCATTACAACATTATTTTCTTTGGCAATGAGTTTTATTTTTTGTGCAACAAAATCTGTCCCTTTTGCCACTATCTTTGGTGCCTCCATATTGGTTTCATCGTATTTTAGTGCGATAGCATAGTGGGTTGGGTTTGTTATGACGACGTCAGCATTCGGCACTTCTTGCATCATTCTTCGCATCGCCATTTCACGTTGTCGTTGCTTAATTTTTGATTTGATTTTCGGGTCACCTTCAGCGTTCTTATATTCATCTTTAATATCTTGCTTGGACATTTTCAGTTGCTTTTCGTATTCATACTTTTCGTAAACATAATCTAATATTGCGATCAGTAAAAGAACGATAGAAGCAGCAATTCCCATCATGCCTGTTAAGCTTGCGACAGTTGTCATGATCTCCCACGGATTATGAAGAGATAAAGAAAGAACTTCAGGAAAATTCATCCAAATAACCATGGTTGTAACTGCCCCGATAAAAGTAACTTTTAATAATGATTTGATTAGATTTACAATTGCTCTTACAGAAATGATTTTTTTAATTCCTTTTATCGGATCCATTTTCTTTAAGTCCAGCTTCAACTGTTCCGTTGTGAAAAGAAATCCAAACTGAAAGTAGTTCGCTGCAACCCCAATGACCATAGCTACTAAAAGTATAGGCAATGCAATTTTGGCCATTTCCATTATCGCTTGTGAATAAATCTCCATGACTGTATCCTGATTAATTGTTTCAATCAGCATATTTTTTTCGATGAATTGATGCAAAAATGAAAAAAGTCCTTCAAGCATTGATGGTGCCCAAAAGTACAGTAGTAAGAACAGCGATAATAATAAAAATGCAGCAGTTACATCCTGACTTTTTACGACTTGTCCTTTTTTTCTAGCGTCTTGACGTTTTTTCGGTGTTGCTTTTTCAGTTTTCTCTCCAGAGAAATATTGTATATCTAATGGAAGAAGCAACTTCAAATTAAGCACCACCTAGTAAAGTCATTAAATCACGCATTGCATAAATCATAAATTCCACTAAATACTTCATCACTTGAATCATTACGGCCATTACGATAAACAACACGACAAAACCGATTGCAATTTTAATCGGAAAACCGACGACAAATATGTTTAATTGCGGAACGGTTTTTCCTGTAATCCCTAAGGCAACCGTTACTAAAAACAGTGTTGCAACAATTGGCGCTGACATTTGAAATGCAATTGCAAAAACCGAAGCAAATAATTTGATGATAAATTCAGCAGTCCCAACATCTCCAAAGTGCGGAAACATCGAGTTGATCGGTAAAAATTGATAGCTATAAAAAATACCATCCAATATTAAATAATGACCATTCGTAGCCAATAAAACGAAGGTTATTAATACATTTAAAAATTGACCCATTAAAGGACTTTGCGTACCAGTTTGTGGGTCAATAATGTTAGCCATCGCAAACCCCATCTCAAAATCAATAAATCCTCCAGCAATTTGGACAGCTGAAAAGACGATATAAGCACAAACTCCAAGCATTAACCCTATAACGACTTCTTTTAGGATTAATAATATGTAATTTCCATCAATTGAAATTGCAATTGTTTCGATTGTAAACGTATAGTACATCATCCATGAAAGGATTAATGCCAATGCAATTTTCAACTGAGGTGGTATTGTTCGATATGAAAATAACGGGATTGATACAAAAAAAGCAGAAATCCGAACAAAGATTAATAGCAATACAGGTAAATTCGGAATTATTTCAGTCATTCCATCACCCTATGTACCGAACTAAATTATTTAAAATATCGTGTACATATGATGTCAATTGAGAAATCATCCATGGACCGAAAAAGATAATCCCAACTAGTACCGCAACAATTTTTGGAACAAAGGCTAATGTTTGTTCTTGTATGGATGTTGTTGCTTGAAAAATACTTACGATAAGACCAACAATTAAGGCTATTGCTAATAATGGTCCTGAAACTATAAGGACAATCCAAATCGCTTGTTCTGCAATTGCTATGACCATTTCTTCTGTCATACGTATCAACCCCTAAAAACTTTGAAGTAAAGATTTGACGACTAAATACCATCCATCCACTAAAACAAAAAGTAATATTTTAAATGGTAGTGAGATCATCACCGGTGGTAACATCATCATCCCCATTGACATAAGTACACTCGCTACAACCATATCAATTACTAAGAAAGGAATAAAAATCATAAATCCAATTTGAAACGCCGTTTTTATTTCACTTAAGGCAAAGGCAGGAACGAGCATGGTTAATGGAATATCTTGTATTGTTTCCGGACGTTCTGCTTGATTGTAATTTAGAAATAATTCAAGATCTTCTTGCCTTGTATGCTTGGCCATAAAGTCTTTAAACGGTGCAGAAGCTCTATCATATGCTTCTTCTAGACCAATTTCTTCATTGAATAATGGTTGTAACGCTTGGTCATTCACCTGTTGGAATGTTGGTGCCATAACGAAAAATGTTAAAAATAACGCTAGCCCAATTAACACTTGGTTTGGAGGCATTGTATTTGTTGCTAATGCCGTCCTAGTAAATGACAATACAATCATAATTCGTGCAAATGACGTCATCAGTATTAAAATACTTGGTGCTAGTGATAAAACAGTTAATAGTAGTAGTAACTTAACTGAAGTGGAGACGTTGGTTGGATCGCTTTCACCAAAGAACGAGATAAACTGTTCCATTACTTATCGCGCTCCTTTTCTTTCCATTTCTCCAATTCATTTTGGCGATTTTTCTTAATATCCGCTAATTTATGATTAAAAATTTCTCCAAAGGATTTTTGTTGTTGTTCTGTAACTTCACTATTTTTCAATTTGGACGTCACTTTTTTTACAAGCTCCGCTATATACGGTGTTGTACTAGTGAACGATTGTTTTTCGTTGAAATTGTTAATGATTTGTTCAACATCCTCAGGACTATCAATTTCTTTGATCAACTGAACGTCTTCTCCAACTCCAACTACGTAGATGGACTTCCCAATTTGGATGAGCTGTACAGATTTCTGTGCTCCTAAACTAACTCCACCAATATTACGAACTAAGCTATTTTGCTGATAGTTAAGGCTTCTTTTATTGATAAATTTTAAGACGAACATTAAAAGTCCTAAAACGAAAAGAAGAGCAAATAGCATTTTCATATAATCCCAAAGATTTAACCCTTCACCAGTAGCGAGCTTACCATTTTCTTGCTCGTTATCTTGAACAGGTTCACCTTCTTCAGTAGTATCTTGATCATCTTTATTTTGATTTTGTAAGTATTCATCACTGATCATTTGATTGCTAGCGTGGGCAATAGCTGTTTCTCCAGTTGGTACGACAATTGATACTAGAATTAAGAATATTAGTAGAAATTGTTTTGTTTTGAAAAATTCATGCATTTTCTTAACCTAAAGCTTTTTGAATTGCTTCGATTACACGATCAGCTTGGAATGGTTTAACGATGAAATCTTTTGCACCAGCTTGAATTGCATCAATTACCATAGCTTGTTGCCCCATTGCTGAACACATAATTACTACGGCATTTGGATCAAAGCTTTTAATTTCTTTTAAAGCTGCAATTCCGTCTTTTTCAGGCATTGTAATATCCATTGTTACTAAATCTGGACGTAATTCATTGTATTTTTCTACAGCTTGAACACCATCTGCAGCTTCTCCAACTACTTCATAGCCATTTTTCGTTAAAATATCTTTAATCATCATTCGCATAAATGCCGCATCATCAACAATTAGTATTCTTTTAGACATAAAACGTATTCCTCCAATTATTCTGTTTTAAATTTCTACTATTTTAAGTTCTTTAACCGATCAGCTTGTGAAACGATATCCGTAATTCGAACACCGAAGTTTTCATCAATTACAACTACTTCGCCTTTAGCAAGTAATCGATTATTTACTAAAATATCAACCGGTTCTCCTGCTAATTTATCAAGCTCAATAATTGAGCCTGTTGCTAATTGTAAGATATCTTTTACTGAATGTTTTGTGCGTCCTAATTCCACAGTTACTTGAAGTGGAATATCAAGAAGCATGTTTAAGTTCCGTGCTTCCGTTTGCGTCATACTCGGCTCTTGAAATGAAGCAAACTGAGCTTGTTGTACATTCACTGGAGGCTGCTGTTGTGCATAACGAGGTTGTGTGAAAATTGGTGCCTCGTCATAAATAGTCGCTGCAGCTTGTTGTTGATGTACAGGCTCTTGATAAATCGGTTGCGCAGGAGTTGGGTGCGCATACGACTGATATGCTTGCTCTTGTCTTTGCTGAGGTTGAGCTGTCGGTTGTTGTACAGGTTGCGGTTGCTCCATAATTGGTGCAGGGCTTGTCTCACCTAATAATGATTTCACTATATCTTGACTAAATTCTAAAGGTAATAACTGCATGATATTGGAATCGATCAGATTTCCAATTTTAAGTCTGAAAGAAACTTTTATTAATAAATCTTCATTTGGTATTGAATTTGTCCCTTCATTAGCAGAGAAGTTCAACAAATTAATTGATGGCGGAGAGATATCCACCTTTTTATTAAAAATGGTAGACATGGATGTTGCAGCAGAGCCCATCATTTGATTCATAGCTTCTTGAACTGCACTTAATTGGATTTCTCCTAAATTTGCATTTGGATTTAATCCATCCCCACCTAACATTAAATCTGCGATGATTGCTGCGTCAGTTTGTTTAATGACAAGTAAATTCATTCCAACTAACCCAGTTGTATAATGTACTTGTATCGCTACATATGGATTTGGAAACTCTTCTTCAAGTCGGTTACGGTGGATCATTGATACAACAGGTGTCGTAATATCTACCTTCTGTCCTAACAACGTTGATAGAGCAGTTGCAGAACTACCGAAAGAAATATTTCCGATCTCACCTAGTGCATCCTGCTCCATTGGTGTTAAATAATCTTCTACATTTAGTACTTCTGGTGTAACACTAGTTACTTCATTTAATCGGTCTTCTAATGTTTCACCTCTAAGTAGTGCTTCGATTTCTTCTTGGGAGAGCATGCCATCATTCATCATCGTCTCCTCCTTTCACTAAGTCCATAATTTGAATCGCCATTTTTTTATTTCGTTTACCTGGCTGAACGATAAACTTCGGAATGTTGCCTACTTTAAGTACAAGAGGGTCATCAATTTTCTTATCGAGTTGAATGACATCCCCAATACTCATGTATAGGAAATCTTCAATTGTAATATCTGTTGTACCAAGTTCGGCGATTAGTTCAATTTCAGCTTGTTTCACGCTTTTCTCTAATACTTTTGATTGTTCTGGTGACGTTTCTTTTATGTTCGATTGCATCCAATACTGAACTGATAGATTATGAATAATTGGTTCTAGAACAACATGAGGAATACAAATATTAATCATGCCCGTGGTTTCGCCAATTATCGTATTCAATGAAATAACGATAACCGTTTCATTAGGCGAAATCATTTGTAAAAATTGAGGATTTACCTCTAATTCTATTAACATCGGATCAATTTCTACAATATTGTCCCACGCTTCTCTTAAATTATCGAAAGATCGTTCAAACAAGTTCGTCATAATTTTTTGTTCGATTTCTGTTAAATTATCAACATTACTATAACTTGAACCAGTTCCACCTAATAATCGATCCATCATGGAGTATGCGATGTTCGGATTGATTTCCATTAGAATATTACCATCTAACGGAGGTACTTCAAATATATTAATTAATGTCATATTTGGTATTGAGCGAACAAACTCTTCAAAAGGAATTTGGTCAACGGAAGCAACATTAATTTGAACATAAGTTCTCAGCTGCGCAGAGAAAAATGTTGTTAGAAGTCGTGAAAAGTTTTCATGAATTCGTGTTAAGCTTCGAATTTGATCTTTTGAAAAACGAAGGGCACGTTTAAAATCATAAACTTTTACTTTTTTTGTTTCATCTTCTTTTTTCATTTCGTCTGCTGACATTTCCCCAGTGGATATTGCAGAAAGTAATGCATCAATCTCTGATTGGGATAATACATCGCCTGCCATTTGCCCACCTCCGTTTCTAAAAGAAATTCATTGTTTTGCTTGTTGCATAGTTCACTATTGAATAATGTAAGAGGTGATGTAAACTTCTACTACTTCCCCTTTTTGCATTAATTCATTTAGTTTTGATTTTACAGTTGATTGTAAAAAGATTTTGCCTTGTTTTCCTTGTAAATCCTTCTCAGTCATCTCAGAAAGTTCTTCAATAAGAATATTATTAATTTGGAAATCACGTTTTGTTAATTCATCTGCTGCTTCTTGGCTTTCTGTAGTAAGTTTTAGCTGTAAGCGAACAAAACTTCCATCAGCTAAATTTGTTGTAAGTTCAGGAACATCTACGCTAGCAGCAATAATATCATCTATCGTAGGTTCCCCAGTTGTAGTTGGTTTATTTAGCTGAGTTAATAACACAAAAATGACAACACCAATTAGTGTAATCGTAACTAGAATGATTAACATTACTGTTAGCAGCTTATTATTGTTGTTATTCTTCATCATCATCACCTCGTAGATACGGATTTGATAGCACTTGAATCTCTCTACAAAAATCAGTTACTTTTTCCCGCACCTCTTTTGGACTTTCTTTAACTATATATTTACGCCCAGTCGTTAGCGTAATGGTCGTGTCCGGGAATGCTTCGACTGTTTCTATGTATAATGCGTTTAATGAGATTGGTTTACCATTTAAGCGAGTTAGTTCAATCATTGAATTAGGGCCGGGTTCATAAGAGCCGGCCCGACCCTCCTTCACAATGAAATTTTTTGTTTAGTAAATAATAGATAGATTTATATTATCGTTTTAAGTTTACTAGCTCTTGAAGGATTTCATCAGATGTTGTAATGATACGAGAGTTCGCTTGGAAACCACGTTGTGCAACGATCATTTCTGTAAATTCTTCAGAAAGGTCAACGTTTGACATTTCTAAGAAACCTGATTGGATTGATCCAATCCCTTGTTCTGTAGCAGTTCCTAATACTGGTACTCCAGAGTTTGGTGTTTGTTGGTAGTAGTTGCTTCCTGCTTTTTCAAGACCACTTGTATTTGGGAATTTAGCTAATTGCAATTGTCCTGCCCATTGTAAAACTCCATCTTTATCTACAAAGTTAACTGTTCCATCTTGTCCAATCGAAATACTTTGTGCTGTTGTTGGGATTTTGATTGGTTTTAGTGTTGCACCTGTATTTGTATATGTGTCAACAGTTCTTGTTCCTGTTTGAACAACTGCTGTACGAACTGCTGAATATAATGATGGATTTGCAGTATCAGTAAATGGACGAGTAACTCCTGAAGCATCTCTGTATTGACCATTTGCGATAACTTCAAAGCGATCTGTTCCATTATTAATGAACAAAGTCCCTTCTCCATCTACTTCATATTCATAAGTAGAACCTGAAATTGTTACAGATAAAGGTGTAGTTGCCCCCGTTCCAAAATAAAGTTTGTTTCCGTTAAGTCGAAGACCATGATTTGAAACACCACTTGAAGGCAATGCGCCACCACTTGAATCAATATGGTCACCATTTGCATTCAATAAATAACTATAACCAGCATATTTATCATCACCAACGTCAGTAGCTGAAGGGTCCTCTAATTTAAAAGTTAAAATAGGTGTTTGAGTCGTGATAACATTTGCTGCTGACCCAACTAAGTATTTACCATCACCATTAACAAGATAGCCGTCTTTATCCATATAGAAATTACCAGCACGAGTATATTGGATATTCGTATAACCATTTAAACCTGCTGTGCTATCTGCCACTTGGAAGAATCCATCTCCTGATACCGCTAAGTCTAAAGTACGTGCAGTTGTTTGAAGGGATCCAGTTCCGTGAATTGTATCAATTGCTGCAATT
Organism: Ureibacillus sp. MALMAid1270; assembly: GCF_049202975.1. Lineage (NCBI taxonomy): Bacteria > Bacillati > Bacillota > Bacilli > Caryophanales > Caryophanaceae > Ureibacillus > Ureibacillus sp. MALMAid1270. The sequence goes on from NZ_JBMIRP010000099.1 coordinate 88,069, forward strand.
TGAGAACCAAGACCAACTTGTTTTGGATTTACCCCACCTCGTGTTTCTGTAGGTGCAGAAGCCCCTGCAGTTGTTTGAGAGATTAAATCTTTAAATACTACACGACCTTTTTTAAATCCGTAAGTGTTAACGTTTGAGATGTTATTCCCAATTACGTCTAGTTTTGTTTGGAAGTTTTTAAGACCTGAAATTCCTGAGTACATTGAACGTAACATTTGTTCGTTCTCCCTTCAATTTGGTTTAGAATAATTCGCGTCGATCATTCGGCGAATTGTAGGCTTCCTAATCGGTCCGGCCCTTAAAGCACAATTGTGCCATCAATGTTCGTAAATAATTGATTTTTTGCCTCAGTGCGTTCCATCGCAGTGATTACCGTTGCATTTTTAGCGCTCACAATTAACGCAGCTTGGTCCATCAAAACTAACGGTTGATTGACTCCTTTTGAACGCGCTTCAAATACTTTATCTGTCACAACTTGCCATTCTTCTTGGGTGATTTGAATATTGCGTTCTGCTAATCTATCATTTGCATGTTTACTAATCTTAAGTTCTTGTGTATTAGTAGCCATTTGCAAATGATCTTGAAAGGTGTTTGTTTTTGTTGTTGTAACTTTTGTATTCAGTTTTTGTTTTGCATGGTATGTCGGTTGCAATGGCACGTGCTGAATATGTATTCTGTGCATGTTGCCCGCCACCTTATTTAGTTACTAGTTCAAATTGATCTTTTGTCATAATCGAATTATTTTGCAAAATATATTCAATTGTATGATTATTTGTTTTTACTGACTGAATGATAGATTCTAACCATTCCCCATTCGATTCATAGCGTACTGATTGTCCAATCAATTTACTTGCTGCAACTAATGGATTTTCCTCAATCTCTTCAGTTGCTGCAGAATGATTTGATACAGAAGAAATATTTCCAGGAGTAATTTCTTTTCCATCATCAAGAATAAAAAATGGTTCACCATTATAAAACTTCATCTGTTTTATAACGCCTTTCCCGCTATTTACGATTAAGTTTCCTGTCTCGTCTAATTCTTCACTAATCTCATGCCATTCCACTTCTTTACCAATAAATGTCGTATAGTTCATCAGTTGTGACTGTTGCTGTGACTCTAGTAAATTCTCGATGGCTTTTGTCATATTTTGTGACTGCTCAAGAGCACTAAATTGTGCTAATTGTGAAATGTATTCAGTATTATCCATTGGTGCAGTTGGGTCTTGATGTTGTAATTGCGTTACTAAAAGCTGTAAGAATGCATCTTTACCTAATGAATTATTACCAGTTTCTTTCACAGTCTTTGCTTTATTAGACAAGTAATAATCGTTTGTTATCGGTGTTGTATTTGTCATTCATTACACCTCCTCATTGATTAAGTAATCTTGGAAACTCATACGTTCTTCATCTTCTTCAGGGTTGTCATCGTAATCATTTTCTTTATCTTGTTGCTGTTGTTTAAAGAAGTTACTAAATAAGTTTTGATCACGAAGGTTTCGATCAGGATCTTGTAAGCTTTGTGCAATATCAATTCGATCCATTTGAATATTTGCTTGTGTAAAAGATGTTTTTAATTGATTAATCTGTCCTTCAAGTAGTTCTTTCGCATGAGGTGTTGATGCTAATAATCTAGCAGAAAGTACACCATCTTTTTGCATAATTTCAATACGGATTGAACCTAAATTCTCAGGATATAGCTTGAGTAATAGCTTCATTGTTCCTTGTGAATTTGAAAGTTGACTACGATTCATCAATTGTTGAATTTCTTTTACTAATGCTTCACCCTGTGCACTTTTTTCAACTGGTAAAGAAATTGAAATCGTTTTTTGAGTTACTCCTGATGACGTTGTTGCAATCATTGATTGTTGATCTTGAGATTCAATATGCTTTGTAATCTGTTGAAAACCTTGTAAGGAAATCTTTCCTGATGTTGATGACTCTGTCGTTTTAGAAAGTTGTCCTAAATTTTGACTAATTTCCTTTAAAACTTCTTTCAAACTACCTAATTGAATCGGTTGCTCGTTAAACAAGTCTGATTTTTCACCAACTATTTGTGCTAATTTCAATAGTTGTACGAACTGCTTTGCTTCTTTTGGTGATACACTTTGCTCACCCTGTAACGCTGTAGTAATTTGGTCCACGAAATTTGGTGCTTGTTCATTGATGAATTGAATCAGTTGCCAAATATCTTTTATTGGCTGTTCATCATTAAGTAATTGCCCTAACATTCTTTGTAACTGTTCTTGATCCATCTCTATTAATGAAAGTAAATCTTCTAAGTTCATTAATTCATCAAGGGATTTAGCAGATTGATCACTACTAAATTCAATCATAAACAATCCTTCGTCATGGGAAATTCCTAATAAATCTAGTACTTCTTCAATTGACTCAGCCTCAAGTAATTCAGTAATTTCGCTTGTATCTTCACCATATCGTACTGCTGAATTTACTTCCTCGGTCTGGTTTGATTGACTATTAATAATTTTTTTAAAAACAGTACCGAAATTGTTTTCACCACTATTTACAGCTGTTGAACTAGTGTTTACTGAATAGTTCTTTGGCTTTGATTGTGACACTTGATTCAAATTAACCTTTGAAAGCTGCATGATTCCTAAATTCATATATTCACCCCCTCTCAATCTGAAAATATACTTTGTTATTGTGCTAATAATTCAGTAAATTTCGCTGCATTTTCAGCTTTCATTTTCGAAAGTACTTCAGATAGAGTTGCTGGTTTTAAATTAGATAGAATTCGTACTGCCTCATTTGTATTCATGGCTTCTAAAATTGGTGCTGCTTCTTTTGCAGACATTTTCTCATAGGCAGAGACAAGTTCTGTAAATTTTTGTTGTGCAGCGGTTTGTTGGTTTTTCAACTTTTGAATCTCATACTCTAGTTCTTCTTGTAAAACTTGAGCCTCTTGATTTTTGGCATTTGCACTTTCAAGCTGTGATTGAAGCTGGGCTATTTCAGCCTCTTTCTCTTCGATTTCCGCTTGCAATTCTACTAATTTTTGTCCATCAATGGGTGTAGAATCTGAATCAGCTTCTTGCGATGAAACAAATGGCAAGTTGTTGGATAACTCCTTAGCTTTCTCAAAAACGTTCGTACCAGTAAAGGATGCAATCACTAGTAACACCGCAATGACAAATACAAACGGGATTAGCACCCAGTAAAAAAACTTTTGAAATAAACTCGGTGACTTTGTGTCAATATTTTCATTTTCAAAATTAGTTCTTGCCATATGATCACCTGAATTCTTTTTTGGAATACATAATCGATGAAAGCTCGTCCAAAATAAGCATTTCTGCCTTATCTTGTTCTTCCTTATAGCTTTCGTAATCTTTTTCGCGCATTTTTTCAAATTTGCGCACTTCTAAACTTTTTTCAACTAACTTTTGTTCATGCCAGTTCATTTTTGTCCTAGCTTGCATTACTTTTTGTTGTAAATCGTTTATGGAACGTTCTAGATTTTCGACAAAAGCTGCAAAATGGTGGATTTCTTGAATAGTCGAACCTGATTTTAACTTTTCTGTTTGACTATCTATTAAATTCTCTTTTTTCTTTAATTGTTCATAAAGTTTTGATGCTACTTCTTCGAATGCTTGAACAGATTCTTTGTATGCCATTTCAGTTTGCTGTTTTTCTTGTTCTCGAATCGTTAACACTTTTTCAAACCGGTATTTATATTGAAGCATTATTTTCCACCACCATTTGATAATGCGATTAGTTCATTGATTGTTTCATTTAAAGAAACTTTATCTTTATAACTTTGTTTTAAGAAATTCGTTATAAGTGGTTCGTAATGGATTGCTTCGTCGATTTCTTTTGAAGTACCCCTTTTATATGCTCCGATATTGATTAAATCTTCAGATTTTGAATATGTATAGTAAAGTTCTCGAAGTCGGTTAGCTGCTTTCACGTGTTCGTCATTAGATATATGATTCATCAGACGACTGACACTTTTTAATACATTGATGGCAGGGTATTGCCCCTTATTTGCAAGCGTTCGATCAAGCACAATATGGCCATCTAATATCCCACGAACGGCGTCTGCAATTGGTTCATTCATATCGTCACCATCAACTAATACCGTATAAAAAGCAGTAATACTACCATTCTTATTTGTACCTGTTCTCTCTAGTAATTTTGGCAAAATTGCAAAAACAGAAGGTGTGTATCCTTTTTGAGCAGGAGGTTCACCAGTTGCTAAACCAATTTCCCTTTGCGCCATTGCCACACGTGTGACAGAGTCCATCATAAGCATTACATTTAAGCCACGGTCTCTGAAATATTCAGCGATTGCTGTTGCAGTAAATGCCCCTTTAATACGCATTAATGCAGGCTGATCTCCAGTCGCCGCAACTACGATGGAACGACTTAACCCTTCTTTTCCTAAATCACGTTCGATAAACTCAAGTACTTCACGGCCACGTTCACCAATTAGAGCAATGACATTTAAGTCAGCATTCGTATTACGGGCAATCATCCCTAATAGTGTACTTTTACCGACTCCAGATCCTGCAAAAATACCAACCCTTTGTCCCATTCCAACGGTTAACATACCATCAATTGCTTTCACACCTACTTCAAGCTGATCATTAATAGGTGGGCGACTTAATGGATTGGGAGGATCTTGTTCTGTTTGTACTGTTTTTAAACCTCTTGGTAATGAAGAGCCGTCAAATGGATTCCCCATTGAATCTAAAACTTTACCAATTAATTCTGGTCCTACTTTTACCTCTAGCGGTGAACCCGTCCCTTCAACTAAACAACCGATTGAAATTTCTCTGATAGATGTATAAGGCATTAGCATAACTAGTTCATCATTAAATCCAACAACTTCTGCCAGTATAATTTGATGTCCGTGTTTAGAAGAAAATACATGAATTTTACATACGTCTCCTACAGAGCTTTCTGGACCTTGTGATTCGATCATTAAACCTACAACTCTAGTGACTTTTCCAAATTTCTTGAAGGTTGATATATTCGGTATTTGGTTAATAAGTTGAGCCGCACGCATGTAATCAATCCTTACTATCTAAAATTTCACCTAACTTTAATCTTAGTTCGTGTAGTTGTTCATCAATCGAAACGACAATACGTCCATGGTTAGTTTCAATATAACAATCTGTCTCATTCATATCTTCGTTTACAAAGATGTAGAATGGAACATCAGTTGGGAATAATTCCGCTAATTCATCACGACTTTTTGTAATAAGACCATGATATGTAGGAGAAACATAAAGTTTAATTTCTTTCATTTCTCTTGCTTCTTTTAAACCACGTTTTACAACAGATATAAATAAGTCATTATCCCGCTCTAGAGATGTTCCAACTATTCGTTCTGCAGCGGTTAAAGCTATTTCTAAAATGACTTGTTCTTGATCTTCTATATACTTTCTAGCATTGATTTTGGAGTTTTCTATGGTTTCGTTCGCTATTTGAAGAGCAGCACTCATATCAGCGTTCGCTTTTTGAATGCCCTCTTCGTATCCTTGACTAAAACCATCATCATAAGCTTTTTTTTCAAGAACGATTTTTTCTTCTTCCCAAAGTTGTTTAAGTTGATTGAGTTCTTCTAGTTGCTGAATTCTATATCGCTCAAATTCTTCTCGTTCAAAGAGAAGTTGATTTCGTTCATCTTCAAGCTGTTTATTCTTTTCTTCGAATAACTGCTCGATGGACGGCTCACTTTGCTCCCCTTCATTCGGATCAAATTGTTCCGTAAATATATCTCGTAATTGAATTTCGAATGGCTGTTCTTCTTGTTGTTTTGAGTACACAGAGCGAATGATTCTAGACAATGACGTCATCTCCTCCACCACGTGCAATAATGATCTCGCCAGCATCTTCTAATCTTCTAATAACTGCTACAATTCTTGATTGAGCTTCTTCTACATCTCGTAATCGTACTGGGCCCATAATATCCATTTCTTCTCTAAATGTATCGGACATACGTTGTGACATATTTCGGAAGATAATTTCTTTAACTTCTTCGCTACTTACTTTCATAGCTAATATTAAATCTTCATTTTCACAATCACGAATAACTCGTTGAATTGAGCGGTTGTCCAATGTAACAATATCTTCGAATACAAACATACGCTTTTTAATCTCTTCTGCCAATTCAGGGTCTTGAATTTCAAGTGCATCGAGAATTGTTTTTTCTGTTTGTCGATCTACTCCATTTAACACTTCTACAACCGCGTCTATACCACCAGTTTCCGTGTAATCTTGTGTCACTGTAGAAGAAAGCTTTCTTTCCAATACTGACTCAATTTCACTTATTACTTCTGGTGATGTTGAATCCATTACGGCAATTCTTTTCGCTATATCCGCTTGCACCTCTTGAGGTAATGAAGAGAGTATTACACCTGCTTGTCCCGGATCTAAATAAGAAAGAATCAGTGCAATCGTTTGCGGATGCTCATTTTGAATAAAGTTAAAGATCTGGGATGGATCTGCTTTTCTTGCAAAGTCAAAAGGACGGACTTGTAAAGAAGATGTTAACCGATTAATGATTGCTTGGGCTTGTTCAGGGCCTAACGCTTTCTCTAATACAGTTTTGGCATATCCAATACCACCTTGAGAAATATAATCTTGTGCTAGTGCGATATTATGAAATTCTTCTATAATATCTTCTTTTACTTCAGGTTCTACTTTTTTTACGCCTGAAATTTCAAGTGTTAAGCGCTCTATTTCTTCTTCATTTAAATGTTTGTAGACTGAAGCAGAGACTTCAGGTCCAAGGGATATTAATAGTAGAGCGGCTTTTTGTTTGCCTGATAGCCCTTTATCTTTTCTAGACACTCCAATAACCCCCATTAATCCTCAGTTATCCAACTTCTTAATAATTTCGCAAAGTCTTCAGGTTTTTCTTTCGCCATTTTTTCAAGTTGTTTTCGACGAACTGTACTTTCAGTTTCTTTTTCTTCATTAATATCATCAACAAATAATTCCCTTTGTTGTAGTTCCATTAATTCCAATTCTTCTTCATTTTCTTTACGTTTCTTTTCAAATATAAGAGTTGCAACTAGTAAAACAATGACTATAACTAAGATTCCTCCAACAACCCAAATCCACCATGGGATTACAGGTGTTGCTTTATCAATCGGAGCTGCATCATTTCCATAGAAAGGTTGAACTGATACGATGATTTTTTCTTCGATATCTTGTTCAGATAAATCTCCAGCTGCTTCTTTATCAATTGAAGTTCGAACAATTGTTGCTAAAATTTGTTCAATATCTGAACGAACTCCATCTGATAATGAGGTTGCATCATCTGGAACTGGTGGTTCAACAACTACTTGGATTCCGATATCACGAATCTTATAAGGACTTTCTTGAATCTCTTTCGTAATACGGTTGACATCATTATTAATGGTTTCTTCAACTCGTTCGTATTCTCCGTCACCATTTCCAGTTTCGCGATAAGTTAAGTTATCTTCATCTGCACCAGCTTGCGGAGTTCCTATAGCACCTGCTGCATCTGTTCCTGTATAAGTTTCTGTAATACGTTGCGCACTAATTTCAATACCAGCCATATTTTCTACATCAACTGGTTCTACAAGATTTTCTTTTCGGTTTTCTTGTTTAAAATCAATGTCAGTTGTTACAGATACAACTACTTTGTCTTGTCCCATCAGTGTGCCTAACATTTGTTGAACTTGTCTTTGTAAGTCACGCTCAATGGTTTTCTTTACTTCCATTTGCCCTTGCACTGTATCTACAGAACCTGACCCAGTTGTAGCTGATTCTAAATCGAAATACTCCGAATATTGATTTGTGATGACAATATTATCTGTACTTAGGTCCGGAATACTTTTAGACACTAAGTTATATAAAGTAGCAATTTGTTCACTGCTAAATTGATAACCTGGTTCTGTATCAAGGGTAATGGCAGCACTTGCTTCTTGATTTGAATCATTTACAAAAACACCTTTTTTTGGTAATGAAATCATTACATTGGCATTTTTAATGCCGTCAATTGTTTTGATCAAGTTTTCTAGTTCTGTTTGAGTCGCTGCGAGACGAATTACTTCGAATTCATTGTCCGTCATACCAAATCCAGCATTTGTTGTGAAGAATGAATTATTGATTTCTCCTGACTCAGGATAACCTTGAGCTGCTAAAGATACTTTTAACGTATCCACTTCACCCTCGGGCACGAGGATATTCGTTCCTCCAGGGGCAATTTCATATGTAACGCCTTGTGCTGTTAATACCTCTGAAATTTCTCCGACTTCTTTAATAGAGAGTTCTGTAAAAAGAGGTACCATCGTAGTTCTTGTAAATAAATATGTAAGAAAACTAGCTAATGCAATAACACCAACTACTGTACCTATTAATAAACCTTTTTGTTTTTTCGATCGACTCTTCCAAAATTGTGCGGAGTCAGTTTTTACTTTTTTTAGTCGTTCGTTCATTATAGTCCTCCGGTTGAATTAAAGATACCAACAATAATCACGCATAAATGGGCAACATATTGCAATCGTTTTATATAATAAGTTCTAATTATAGATAAATAGAGATGCCCAAATAGCTCAATTGGCTCACAACAAAAGTAAAGGATGAGGAAAATCCCTACTTATTGGTGTGTAACACTTTATTTTCTCTCTTTAACCGTTAGATTGACATACGCATAATCTCCTGGTAGGCATCGATCATTTTATTACGAACTTCCATAGTTGCATTTAATGTGATACTTGCTTTTTGTGAAGCAATCATTACTTCATGTAAGTCAACATCTTCACCGTTGATCAACTTCTGTGTTAATATATCTGATTGAATCTGTTGGTTATTTACCGATTGAATTGCCTCATTTAAGAAACTCGCAAAATTTTGCTGCGCCTCGTAAGGTGTCGGTTGAACTGTTAATTTATTTGTTTGATTTGTAATTTGAGTCGGATTCAAAAGAGAAATTGAATTAATCGCCATTGTTTACCACCATTTCTTGGTTATTTACCTATCTCTAAAGCTTTCGTAAGCATTGCTTTATTTGCGTTAAAAACTGTAATATTTGCTTCATAAGAACGTGTTGCGGAAATTAAATCAACCATCTCTTTTAGTAAATCTACATTTGGCATTTCCACATACCCGTCCTCATTGGCATCTGGATGTGTTGGGTCGTACACTAATTTAAATGGTGTTTCAGTATCTTCATTGATTTTTGTCACTTGTACACCATTACCAACATCGTTTTTCCCCATGGCTTTATTTAGGAAGTTTGCGAAACGTCCTTCATTTGCAGATAGAGTTACTGTTTTTCTTCTATAAGGTTCCCACTCTCCATCAACCTGTTTCGCACGGGTTGTGTCGATATTTGCAATGTTCGAAGAAATAACATCCATTCTTAAACGCTGTGAAGTTAAAGCAGAGGATGTTATATTCATACTTTTAAAGATTGACATGATTAACGACCTCCTTTAATCACAGTGTTTAATGTATTTAACTTCCCATTAATACGATCAATTAAAGCGTTATAATAGATTGTATTTTCTGCAAGTTCTGCTTGTTCAACATCCATGTCAACACCATTACCGTCGTTTCTATATCTAAAATTCTCGTAACTTGTTATGCTAGATTTCGTTTGAGTAATTGCAAAATCGTAATGTCTCACATCAGTCCGATAAGCAGAGATCAATTTCGTTTCTTCATCTTGTAGTACTTGTTTAAAACTTACATCTTTTGCTTTATAGTTCGGTGTGTCAACATTCGCTATATTTTGCGCTATGGTTTTGTTTTTAAGAGAAGCATATTGCAAACCCTTTTCTAAACTATTAATAGTACCTCCAAATAAGCTCAAACGTTTCACCCCTTTTAAATAATTTACTTTTCGATAACAATCTCATTTAATTTTAATTAAGTTAATGTTAAGTGTCTATCGCCTTTTGTCGCTTTTTGATAGGACCAATATACTATTTTTGTCAACTTTTTCCGAGAATAATTCACTTTTTTCAACGAGATAACATATAATTCGACAGGAAAAACATGGTAATTATACTGTTTTTTTCGCCAAAATTCGTTACAATCTAAGTATTATATTACACTAAATTTCAAATATATGTATTTTCCATAGTCTTAAATACCTAAGTGTAAAAAAAAGGATTTCATCATTACGATGAAATCCTTTTTGTATTTCAGTATTATTTCATTTTTATTTCAGCAAGAGCATTTAGGAACTTATCATTTAACACTTTAATATAAGTACCTTTCATACCAAGTGAACGAGATTCGATAACACCAGCAGATTCTAATTTACGAAGTGCGTTTACGATTACAGATCTTGTAATACCTACACGGTCAGCAATTTTAGAAGCTACTAATAATCCTTCATATCCATCTAGTTCTTCAAAGATATGTTCAATTGCTTCTAACTCACTGTATGATAATGAATTAATCGCCATTTGAACAACTGCTTTACTACGTGCTTCTTCTTCAATCTCTTCAGATTTTTCACGTAAAATTTCCATACCTACTACTGTAGCACCGTACTCAGCTAAGATTAAATCATCATCTTCGAATTTAGTATCAATATGAGCAAGAATTAATGTTCCAAGTCGTTCGCCACCACCATTAATCGGAACAATTGTAGTTAAACCGTTTTGGAATAAATCCTTATTCTCAACCGGGAATATAGTGTGTTCATTATTAATATCTAAATTTGGAGATGTCTCAGTAATTGTAAATAAGTTTGTTGTATATTCTACTGGCAATTGACGTTCTTCAAACATTTTTTTAATTCGTTCGTTATCAATTTTATGGTGAATGGAAATTCCAAGTAACTTCCCTTTACGGCTTACAATAAATACGTTGCAATCAATAATATCACCAAGAGTATCTGCCATTTCTTTAAAGTTAACTGGTTTCCCAGCTGATGCTTGTAGCATAGAGTTAATCTTACGTGTTTTACTTAATAAATTCATTTGTATAAATCCTCCTAAAGGCTTTCGTATCCTTATTTTAAACATTACTAATTGTTTTATCCCAAATTTAATAGGAAACCTGCAAAATATGCTTTATTTTTCCGCATTTTTGAGGATAACACATTTCTGTTCTAAAAATGCTATTGATGTTTGTGAGATTATAGAATAAATTGTGACAAATCTTTGTTTTTAGAAATTTCACCTAGTTTTTGATCCACATATGAAGGTGTTATTTCTATATGGCTAGGTCCGATTTCTGATGCTTCGAATGATAATTCTTCTAGTAATCGTTCTAAAATCGTATGCAATCTTCTTGCACCAATATTGTCTGTATCTTGATTTACTTGTGTTGCAATTTCAGCAATTCGCTCAATTGCTTCATCTGTAAAGTTAATCGTTACACCTTCTGTTTCAAGTAAAGCTTTATATTGTAAAATCAAAGATTGATCAGGCTCTTTTAAAATACGAACAAAATCTTCTTTTGTAAGTTTTTCAAGCTCAACTCGAATTGGGAAACGACCTTGTAATTCAGGAATCAAATCACTTGGTTTTGACATATGGAAAGCACCAGCTGCAATAAATAAGATGAAGTCTGTTTTTACAGGACCATACTTAGTCGTTACAGTTGAACCTTCAACAATCGGTAAGATGTCCCTTTGAACACCTTCTCTAGAAACGTCCGCAGACTGTGATGTACCACGACTAGCAATTTTATCGATTTCATCGATAAAAATAATTCCAGATTGTTCTGCTCGATGAATTGCTTCCTGTGCTAACTCATCAGAATCAATTAATTTGTTCGCCTCTTCAACAACCAAAACTCTTCTTGCATCTTTTACTTTCATTTTTCGTTTCTTTTTCTTTTTAGGCATTAAGCTTGAAAGCATATCTTGCATACCAGATGAACCCATATCCATGCCTATGCCTGGCATCATATCAAACATAGCCGTGTTTTGTTCAGTTACTTCTATTGTTACCCATTCATCTTCTAACTTGCCAGCTTTTAAGTCAGCCGCAATTTGAGAACGTTTTGAACGGATCTCTATTTCTTCATGAGAATCATCTGATGAATTGTCAGCTTTTTGACCACCAAATAACATTTCAAATGGGTTTTGTGCCACTTTTTCTTTTCTTTTTGATGGTACTAATAGTTTAACAATTACTTCGTTTGCAAGTGTTTCAGCTTGCTCTTTAACATTATTCATCATTTCATCTTTAACTAATCTTCTTGATGCTTCAACTAAATCACGTACCATTGACTCTACGTCACGTCCAACATAGCCAACTTCAGTAAATTTTGTTGCTTCCACTTTGATGAAAGGTGCGTTTGTTAGTTTTGCAATTCGTCTTGCAATCTCAGTTTTACCTACACCTGTTGGCCCGATCATTAGGATGTTTTTCGGGATGATCTCATTTTTCATATCATCACTTAATAGTGATCGACGATAACGATTACGAAGTGCAATGGCAACAGCTCTTTTTGCCCCCGTTTGTCCAACAATATGTCTGTTTAAATGTTCAGTAATTTGTCTAGGCGTTAAGTTATGTTCTGTCATTATTCAAGCGCCTCCACGATAATATTATGGTTTGTATACACACAAATATCAGCTGCCACAGTTAAAGCTGCCTCAGCGATTTCTTTAGCAGTTAAATGTTCACCAGAATGTCTCTTTAAAGCTCGACCCGCTGCTAAAGCATAATTACCTCCAGATCCTATTGCTAAAATACCATCGTCTGGTTCAATTACTTCACCAGTACCTGAAATAAGAAGTAACGTGTTTTTATCCATTGCTAATAACAATGCTTCCAGTTGACGTAACATTTTATCGCCACGCCATTGTTTTGCCACTTCAACCGCTGCTCTTTGTAAGTTCCCATTGTATTCGTTTAGTTTAGCTTCGAACATTTCAAAAAGGGTAAACGCATCTGCAACAGAACCAGCAAATCCTGCTAATACTTTGCCTTGATACAATCTTCTAACTTTTCGAGCCGTATGTTTCATTACAACAGAGTTTCCGAGTGTTACTTGTCCATCTCCAGCCATCGCACAATTACCTTTGTGATGGATGGCAAAAATCGTAGTTGCATGAAATTGTCCCATAGGTTGTCCTCCTAATAAATTTGTCAAATGCTTGTGCTCATGTGTTTCAAAACTAACACGGATTATATTATTCTAAAAACTACTTTTGTAGTTCATCTATAGAAAGGTAACCATATACAATTCAAATTCTATTAGTACCTACCTTTAGGCTCTTGGATGAGCATTCATGTACGTTCTTCTCAAGTGTTCTTTTGTAACATGTGTATAAACTTGAGTTGATGATAAATTTGCATGTCCTAATAGCTCTTGAACAGTTCTTAAATCAGCACCATTATTCAAAAGATGAGTTGCAAAAGTATGTCTTAACATATGCGGGTATATCTTCGTTTTTAAAGAAGCGTTTTCAATCATTTCATTTAAAATATAACGAACTCCACCAGCTGTTAGTTCACTACCTCGCAAATTAACGAATAGACGATTATGAGTTTTATTTTTCATCATTTTAGGTCGGGCTTCATCAACATATCTTATTAATGCATCTTGCGCGAAATGACCAAACGGAACGATTCTTTCCTTTCTACCCTTACCCATAACTCGTAAGATTGAATAGTTTAGGTCAATGTCCCCTAATTCAATTGAAATACATTCACTTACTCGAATACCGGAAGCATAGAGTAACTCAAGTAAAGCCATATTCCGAATTGACTTCAAATCGTCTCCTACGTTTGCTTCAAATAATTTCAATAACTCTTCTTCATAAAAGAAATGTGGCAATTTTTTCTCTTTTTTTGGATGGTAGAGTGAAGAAAAAGGCGCATCATCCAATTGATATTCCCGATTTAAGAAGCGGAAAAAAGAACGGATTGAGGAGATTTTTCTTGAGATCGAAGTTCTAGCTTTTTTCTCATCATACAATTTGGTTACATACAACCTAGCATGTAAATATTCCACTTCATTTAAATCTGAAATTCCCTCACACTTGCAAAAGGTAAGAAAGTCATGTAAATCATGTTGGTATTCTTTTACAGTATGTATCGAAAAGTTTCTTTCTAACTGAATATATCGAATAAATTGTTCTAAACTTTCATCCATCTCAATTGACACTTTGAAACACCTCCATATCAGGCGTATCTATTAAGTGAAACTAGATTTCGCACTTTCTCCAAGTAGACATTATCGTGATTTCATTAGATCATCTCATCCATAATGACATAAGTTCAAAAAACTCCAAATATGACACTAACCCTATCCACCAGATTAATCAAGTGAAAAATAAATATTATTTGTAAAGATTAAGTAAATTGTTAACAATTTAGAAATATGTTCGAATCATTAGTGGGTAATGTATACAATATTAAAGCCTCTAAAATTATAACAACTTTTAGAGGCAAAAATCAAATATATTGTTTGATAATTCGCAAGATTCCGAATCGTCTTCAAATTTTGTTGAACTAAATGAAGGAGCCCTTATTACCTAAGACGTTTCTGGTAATAGTAAGGTTCTCTGGAAATTACATCTTACTGAACTGTGGCTTCCTCATAGTCACATTTTGTACACTGAATTTGGACGCCTTTTTTCAATTTCTTCTCAACTAATAATGAACTACATTTCGGACAAGGTCTACTAATTGGCTTATCCCATGAAACAAATTCACATTCCGGGTAATTGTTACATCCGTAGAATGTACGTTTTGTTTTACTTTTTCTTTCTACTATTTCACCAGTTTCACAGCTTGGACATTTAACCCCAATTAGTTTTAATATTGCCTTCGTATTTCGGCAATCCGGGAAATTCGAACATGCCATAAACTTACCGAAACGACCTAGTTTATAAACCATTGGAGAACCACAATTTTCGCAGTCTTCCCCAGCAGGTTCATCTTTTATCTCTATTTTTTCCATTGTTTCTTCGGCATGTTTTAAATATTTTTCAAAGTCTTTATAAAATTCATCGATTATTTTAACCCAATTGGATTGGCCATCTTCGATTTTATCGAGATCTTGTTCCATTTTCGCAGTAAACTCAATATTAACGATTTCTGGGAAGAACTCAATCATTAACTGATGAACAATTTCACCTAATTCAGTTGGAACAAATCGCTTTGTTTCCAGTTGAACATATCCTCGTTTTTGTATGACATCAAGTGTAGGTGCATAAGTTGATGGACGACCAATACCTAACTCCTCAAGCTCTTTTACTAATCGAGCCTCAGTATAACGTGGAGGTGGTTGAGTGAAATGTTGATTTGGAATAATTTCTAATGATTTTACTTTATCTCCAATTTCCATCTCAGGTAGTAATCTGGTAGTTTCTTCTGTTTGATCGTCTGTTCCTTCGATGTATAGTTTCATAAACCCTGGAAACTTCACTTGAGAACCATTCGCACGGAATAACACACCAGAATTTACTAAATCTACAGAAACGGTATCTAAAATTGCAGGAGCCATCTGACTTGCTACGAAACGATCCCAAATTAGTCGATATAATCTTAATTGGTCACGACTTAACACATCTTTTAATGATTCAGGTGTTCGAGCAACACTTGTAGGACGGATGGCTTCATGGGCATCTTGAGCATTCGTTGCTTTTTTCGATTTTTTCCCTTCACCTACAACATAATCTCCACCATATTTCTCTTTAATGTATTCGAAACATTCAGCTTTTGCTGTTTCAGAGATACGAGTAGAATCCGTACGCATATAAGTGATTAAACCGACTGTACCTTCTTTTTTACCAATATCAATACCTTCGTACAGTTGCTGTGCTAACATCATAGTTTTCTTAGCACGGAAGTTTAATTTTCTTGCTGCTTCCTGTTGTAAAGATGATGTTGTAAATGCTGGCGATGCATTACGTTTACGTTCTTTTTTGACTACATTTATTACCTCGAACTCGACGCCTTTAATGCCTTTTAAAATATCGTTTACTTGCGCTTCATTTGTTAACTTTACTTTTTCACCATCAACGCCAAAGAAAACAGATTCAAATTGCTTATTACCTTTTTCAAAGTTTGCTTCAATTGACCAATATTCTTCTGGCTCGAAGTTCTTAATCTCATTTTCACGATCAATTATTAAACGCATAGTAACAGATTGAACTCGACCTGCAGATAATCCTTTTTTCACCTTTTTCCATAAAAGTGGGCTTATGTTATATCCAACAAGGCGGTCTAAAATTCTGCGTGCTTGTTGCGCATCAACTAAATCCATATTAATGGCTCTAGGATGTTTAAATGATTCTAATATTGCATCTTTTGTAATTTCGTTAAAAACCACTCGACATTCTGAATTTGTATCGATATTTAATGCTTGAGCTAAATGCCAAGCAATTGCTTCCCCTTCGCGATCGGGGTCGGCTGCGAGATAAACTTTTTTTGCTTTTTTTGCAGCTGACTTTAAATCTTGTAATACTGGACCCTTCCCACGGATTGTAATGTATTTGGGCGTATAGTTATTTTCAACATCAATACCTGTTGTACTTCTTGGTAAATCACGAACATGTCCAATTGATGCTTTTACTTTATATTTTTTTCCTAAGTATCTTTCAATCGTCTTCGCTTTTGCTGGAGACTCTACTATCACTAAATAATCTGCCATATTATATACTTCCCCCTGTAGAGGTTAATTGTTTATAAACTATATACGATTTATAGGTATTTATCAAAAAAGGATGAAAATGATTCCTGTTGCAAAATGTATAACAGTTTTAAAGATATTGCAACTTTTTTTCAATATTTACCTAAAAACAATTTTCTTTCCTCTACGATTTGATATCCATTCCATATAGGAATAGCGCCTTCTTTCAGCAATTGGTTTGTACCTTTTGATAGTTCCGAATGAATCGGTCCTGGAACGACAAAAATATCTTTTCCATGCTCTAATGCATGATCTGTTGTTATTAATGTTCCACTTGAAAGGGCAGCTTCTGTTACCACAATTGCTTCACTAATACCGCTAATAATACGATTTCTCATTGGAAATTGCCATTTTTTCGGCCCAACATATGGGGGATATTCCGTAATAAGTAAGTGATTTTTCACCATTTCTTCTGTTAATGAACGATTTTCTCTCGGGTAAACGTGGAAAAAACCATTTCCTAATACACCAATTGTTTTCCCACCATAGTGAATAGTTGAAGTATGTGCGAGGCTATCAGCACCTTTTGCAAGTCCACTAACAATAACAAAATTTTGTTCGACTAGTGGTGGAATGATAAAATCGAGCGCCATAGACGAATAGTTTGTTGCATTTCTAGATCCTACAATTGCTATTTTACGTTCTTTTGTTAATAGAGTGACATCACCCTTTGCATATAAAACAGTTGGTGGATCCACCAATTCAAATAATGATTTTGGATAATATTTATCATTATAAGGGATGGTTTTAATACTTTCGGCTTCATAAGCACTAAGTAAATCTACCTGTAACATTTTTAAATAATTTTGTAATATTGTTTCTGATTTTTTCAGCGAAGTTTGTAATATGTTAGCTAATTTTGTAGGGGAAATAGTCGACAGGTTGTCGATGGAAACGATTGATTGAATCATTTTTTTGTAAACATTGAAAGTTAGAGGATAAACATAATGCAAGGCTAATAAATGTTGTAAAGATTGTTCATTCAATTTAATCAATCACCTCTTATATTATATAGAAGAAACTCATATAAAAATTTTAAGTTGTGACCGCTGCTTTCATTATAAGACTCTCTCAGCAAAATTAAAAGGTGTAGCTTATTCGCTACACCCTAAACTATTAATGAGTTTTACATTGCTCGTATAAACCTTTTTCTTTTAACACTTTAATTAAAGTTTCACCAATAACTGATGGAGTAGGTGCTACTTCAATACCCGCCTCATTCATTGCTTTAATTTTTTCTGCAGCTGTTCCTTTACCACCAGAAATAATGGCTCCAGCATGTCCCATACGTTTTCCAGGAGGTGCAGTTTGTCCACCGATAAAGCCTACAACTGGTTTTGTCATATTTGCTTTAATCCATTCAGCTGCTTCTTCCTCTGCAGTACCACCGATTTCCCCAATCATTACTACTGCGTATGTTTCAGGATCTTTGTTAAACTCAGAAAGTACGTCGATAAAGTTAGTCCCGTTAACAGGGTCCCCACCAATACCAACTGCAGTAGTTTGACCAATTCCAGCCTGTGATAATTGATGTACCGCTTCATACGTTAATGTTCCTGAACGTGAAACTACACCAACATGTCCTTTTGTATGAATGTAACCAGGCATAATTCCGATTTTACATTCATCAGCTGTAATAACACCTGGACAGTTTGGCCCAACTAAACGTGTTTTCTTACCTTCCATAAAACGTTTAACTTTTACCATATCAAGTACTGGAATGTGTTCTGTGATACAAATTGTTAAATCTAATTCTGCATCAACAGCTTCCATGATTGCATCAGCTGCAAACGGAGCCGGTACATAAATTACTGAAACATTTGCACCAGTTGCTTTTACAGCATCTTCAACTGTATTAAAAACAGGAACACCTTCAACTGTTTGACCAGCTTTACCTGGTGTTACACCTGCTACAATTTTTGTACCGTATTCTAACATTTGTTTTGTATGGAAAAGAGCTGTTTCCCCAGTAATCCCTTGTACAATTACTTTCGTATCTGCATTAATATAAACACCCATGATTCTCCCTGCCTTCCATTAACCTACTAATTCGACAATTTTCTGCGCACCATCTGCCATGGAATCCGCAGCAACGATATTTAAGCCTGAAGCATTTAATAACTCTTTACCAATGTCAACATTTGTACCTTCTAAACGTACAACTAATGGAACAGATAATCCGACTTGTTTTGCAGCAGCAATAACACCTTCTGCAATAATGTCACATTTCATAATTCCACCGAAGATATTAACAAAAATACCTTTTACATTTGGGTCAGAAAGAATAATTTTAAACGCTTCTGTAACTTTTTCCGTTGTTGCACCGCCACCAACGTCTAGGAAGTTAGCAGGTTGTCCACCATAATAACTAATCGTGTCCATAGTAGCCATAGCTAGTCCAGCACCATTTACCATACAACCAATATTTCCATCAAGTGAAATGTAACTTAAATCGTATTTAGAAGCTTCAATTTCCTTTGGATCTTCTTCATCAAAGTCTCTTAATTCGATAATATCTCTATGACGATATAGGGCATTTCCATCAAAGTTAAATTTTGCATCAAGTGCCACTACATCATCATTACCAGTAACAACTAATGGGTTAATTTCAAGGATTGAAGCATCTTTTTCTTCGAATGCTTTATATAATCCTAACATTAGTTTTGCAGCTTTATTTACTAGTTTTGCCGGAATATTCATATTGAATGCCATGCGACGAGCTTGGAACGGAAGTAGACCAGTTACTGGATCAATTACTTCTTTGAAGATTTTTTCAGGGTTTGTTTCAGCTACTTCTTCAATGTCCATACCGCCTTCTTCAGAACCCATTAAAGTAACTCTAGATGTAGCTCTATCTAAAACAAAACTTAAATAATATTCTTTTTTTATGTCAGATCCTTCTTCAATGTAAAGACGTTTTACTTCTTTACCTTCAGGACCTGTTTGATGTGTAACTAGAATTTTTCCTAGTAATTCTTTTGCATAAGTTCTAACTTCGTCTAAATTTTTCGCAATTTTGACTCCGCCAGCTTTACCCCTACCACCAGCGTGAATTTGTGCTTTTACAACTGTAACATTTGAACCTAGTTCTTTTGCTACTTTTACTGCTTCTTCCGGAGAAAAAGCAACACTCCCTTTAGGAACGGTAACTCCATATTTTCTAAGGATTTCCTTCCCTTGATACTCATGGATATTCATCCTGCATCCTCCATTCGCTTATCTGGAAATTATTTAATTCCAATATAATTTTATACAAACAAGGAGATAATGTCTATGTTTCTTACTTATGACATATTTCAACTTATTTTTACATCATTACGCTACTTAATGTACATAATGATGGTATAAATTTCAATAGTTTTTTCTCAATTTTAATTCTCCATGCTGTTCATCCAATCTATAAATAAAGGCAAATACCTCTGCAACCGCTTGATATAAGTCTTCTGGAATCGATTCATTTAAGTCAAGTTGCCCTAGTAATTCGACAAGGTTTGGATCTTCATAAATTGGTATATTGTGAATATCAGCATTCTCTAATATATTCTCCGCAATTTTCCCTTTTCCTTTTGCAATCACCTTCGGACCATTACTATCTGTCGGATTATAGGAAAGGGCGATGGCTTCTTTACGAGTATATTTTGGTTCGTTCATATCCGAATATCAACTCCACTAAACCTTGCAACATCTTCATTCTTTTCCTTTTTTAATGTTTTTGAAACTAAATCAGTTCGATTATTTTCAAAAGTTTTAAAGAAAATCCCTGACAATTTATAATTTTTTTCTACAAGGTTATTCTTTAATAGTTTTTGCAAAGGATCAGCAACAGTTTGTAGATTTTCATTTTCATTGAATAATGTAATAGTGACAATTCGATTTTGCACTTGCATATCAACTACAGTTTCTTTTAATGATTGCATATCTAAATAGAATAGTATTCTTGCATAATTTGAATCAATTTTTCCGTTTTCCTTCATTCTTCCATTCCATTGAAGTGTAGCATCCATTGATCTTCCTAAAAATTGGAGTGGCATTTGCATAACAATTTGGTGCTGATGGCCATTTTCTCCTGACAAAAGTTGTAATCCATTCATGCGAGCTAATAAAATCTCACCCGCTTCTTTTAGTGGCTGGGATGTTGAACTATCCTGAATTATAGATAAAACTTGTGGTTTCAATGAATTTGAGATTTGATCGAAATCTACTATTTTTTGATTTAACGTAGATTCGTAACTAAGCCCTAAACTTTTTAAAACAGATTTCATTGCAGATTGAATCATTTGTCCATCGAGTGATGATTTAATTTGTTGCTCTGCTTCTTGAACCATCTGTTGTACTTGTGGAGTTGTTGATCCATTCGCCATTTTACCAAGATTGGTTAAGAGCAATGACTCATCAGGTATGGCGTCAGGACTAATTAGTGATAGCAAATGTGTTAATGCATTGTAATGATTACTTGGCTGATTTGTAATCGTGTTTGAATACGATTTTAGTAATAATTCATTTAGTTGTTTTGCGAAGTGCTCAACATTTTGTGATTGTTTCGGTAAAGATTCGAACCGATTTAATAACGTTAAAATATCATTTTTTTGAGATTGGTTTAAGTTTGATTCTTGGTCTAGCCAAGATTTAACTAGATTCAAAGTATTTACAGTATTTCCCTCATTCATGGTTTTTACAGTTTGAATGATTTGTCCTGCTAACTGATTTGAAGACGTCGATGGTGTATTTCGATTTTGACTTAACACAGTATCTTGCCAGTTAGAAAGGATAGTTTGTTTCGATAGAATTCCAGACTCTTTTAATAGATTCAAAGCATAGAGCTTATTCGTAATTGGCTCTGATTCAGAGGATATTGTTTGTATTGCTCGGGACAATATGATTCCACCTAATTGAGAATCAAAAGGTTTTGCAATTCTCTCCAGGTTTTGCATAATCGTAGTTTTTGTATGTTCAGCAACAGATGGATCTTTTAGTAAAATTTCAGAAAATGTTTCAAGGATTTGACTAAAACCATTTGTCTTAGACCCTTGTAAAATTGCTTGAAACACATCCTTAGAAATAGGCATTTTCATTTCAATCAATTTTTGTAATGCGGCTAATGTCTCTTTTGTTATTCCACCATTGTTACTTAACAATTCTTGAGCTTGTATTAATAATTCTTTTGAAACAGGTAGCTGCTCTTTTATTAAATGAGCAAGTATTTGTTGCATATCCGAAGTTTTCGGCAAATTCATTGAATCTAGTAGTTGCTGTACTTGCTGGGTCATCGTACTAGAGCCATCCATTGGCCCTGAAACGACTTTTAGCTCAGCTTGAGGGGAAATATTCTTCACTTGAAAAAAATGCGAATCTCCGGCTTTTAATGGTGTTTCTAGCTTAGCTAGAAACTTATGACCACCAACTTGTACTTCCGCAATTTGATCGGGATATAGTTTTTTAATCGTTCCATGGAGAACTTGTCCCTGTTTCAATGTTAATGGTTGGTTTTGTGCCAAATTCGCTTGCTGGCTTTGTACTGGATTCAATGAAGTGAAATTCATAATCTCACCTCCTATTTTAAAATCAATGTTTTGATAGGCTCAAAGCTTTTTCGGTGATGAATTGTAGGTCCAAATTTTTCGATTGCTTCTAAATGTTGTTTTGTTCCGTATCCTGCATGTTGATCGAAACCGTATTGTGGAAACTCTTTATGTAATTGCTCCATATATTCATCCCGAGCATTTTTCGCTAATATCGAAGCGGCTGCAATAGCTAAACTTTTCACATCCCCTTTAATAATTGAGCTTTGTGGAATATCAATCGGAATCTCCATCGCATCTAAAATGACGTAATCAGGACGTATATGTAAATTTAATACACTTTGTTTCATCGATTGCTTTGTTGCTTCGTATATATTGAACGTATCGATTACCTCAACATCTTGAAAATGTATGGCATATGAAAGGGCATATTGTTTAATTGTATTGGCAAATTCAGCTCTTTGAAGTTTTGATAACTGCTTCGAGTCATTCACTCCTACAAGTTCCTCACAGTTTTCAGGTAAAATGACTGCAGCAGTCACAACAGGACCTGCTAAAGGACCGCGCCCGGCTTCATCCACTCCTGCAACATAAGAATCTTTCGATAGTTTAAATGATGCATCAAATGCTAATTTCGCATGATGTTCTTCAATTATTTTTTGTTGTTTTTCATAACGATTTAACCAACTAGCCCATGCTTTTTTCACACCAGCTCTTTCGTCATTTTCGATTTCTTTCATCCACTCTTCAAAATTACTCACTTGTTGTAAATGCATTGTTATTTCTTTTACTGTCTTCATATGTACACTTCCTTCAATTCTTACCCTATATATCGTCAATTCAACCATGAATCTATAGATTATTTAGAAACAAAAAGGGAGACACAATCAGTAAACTTTTGTGTTCTCCCTTATTTTAAATATAGTATAGCATATATGAAAAAAGGGGCGTTTTGAAAGTTTTACCTTCAAGAGCCCTTTTTGTTATTTGTTATTTAGTGATTCTTTTTCAAGTTGTTCATCTACTCTATCAAATGATAGTTTTCCTAAGTGCTGATCGCGAATATCTCGTACGATTAACTCTGCTACTTTGTCGTATTCGATTTCTCCACCTTGTCCAAAAACACGTCGAAGCTTTCCGATATGATCAAATGTCTCAATTAGATCTTCTGAAACAGATGTAATTCCGTAACGTTCTTTCATTCGATCTGGATAGTGGATTGATAAGAATTGTAAACCGTACACCGCTATGTCTTCCATGTTTGTGATAGCGTCTTTAATAGCACCTGTAATTGCTAATTTTAATCCAACTTCTTGATCTTCAAATTTTGGCCATAAGATTCCTGGAGTATCTAAAAGTTCAATATCTTTTCCAACTTTAACCCATTGTTGTGATTTCGTAACACCTGGCATATTACCTGTTTTCGCAATATTTTTCTTTGCTAAACGATTAATTAAAGTCGATTTACCTACGTTTGGAATTCCAACAATCATTGCACGGATTGCTCTTGGTTTCATTCCACGTGATTTCATGCGTTCCCATTTAGGCGCTAAGATTTCTTTAGCTGCCTTTGTTACACTTTGCAATCCTTTTCCTTCAAATGAATTAATCGCTACCGCAACATTGCCTTGATCTGCAAAATATTGAACCCATTTACGTGTTTCGGATTCATCTGCCATGTCTGCTTTATTTAATATTAATAATCGGGGTTTTTGATGAATTACCTCGTCGATCATTGGATTTCTAGATGAAAGTGGCAACCTTGCATCTATTAATTCAAAAACGATATCGACAAGTTTTAAATTTTCTTGTACTTCTCTTTTGGCTTTCGCCATATGCCCCGGAAACCATTGTATTGTCATGTATATTACCTCCTGCTTAAAACGTAAAAAAGAAAGGGAGATTACAATGAACCTCCCAATCAAAAAAGTTTACTAGTTATTCCAGTGTAACTAACACTATGTGTGTTAGAAAGTTTTCACACTGATTGAAGTATCACTTACTGTACAAATCGAAATTCATTGATTGGCCAGAAGATTAAGTTCGTGCTACCAATGATTTCGTCAATGTCAACCAGACCAATGTGTCGGCTATCTTTACTACCTCTACGATTATCACCCATTACAAATACATAACCTTCCGGAATAACTTCTGTATTTGGGTCAACATTTGGAATATCTTGTAATGTAAGGTCTTGTGTTAAATTCCCTTTAGGTAATTGGGATTTATACTCATCTAAATATGGTTCTTCGATTGGTTCACCATTAATATAAAGAACATCATTTTTATATTCAATATGCTCACCTGGTAAGCCAATTACACGTTTAATATAATCTTTTCCTTCTGGTGCATGAAATACTACTATATCAAAACGGTGTGGTTCTCCAATCATATAACCAAACTTATTGACAATCATTCGGTCTCCATTTTCGAGAGTCGGCATCATAGAATCACCGTCTACAACAATTGGAGTAAATAGAAAGTATCGAATGATTACAGCGATTAAAAATGCAATGATGAGTGCCTTTGTCCATTCCCAAAGCTCATTTTTCTTCTTTTCTTTTTTCGTTCTTTTTTCTGTTTGTTCGTCATGTATATTTTCCACGAGAGATGTTCCCCCCATCTATCATCATTTTATTGCAACGATGAACTAAATTACAAGTGTTAAGAAAAACATAACTCGACCACAACGGCCGAGTTGATAGTATTTTATGCATTAAAAATGGCTTTTAGGCCAATTAGAGTATTTGGGCTAAAAAGAAAGGAGGCTTTTCGGTTGAAAAAGCCCCCAATCTAAATAGTAATTATCGAATTTCTTTAATACGAGCTGCTTTACCACGTAGGTTACGTAGGTAGTAAAGTTTAGCACGACGAACTTTACCGCGGCGAACAACTTCTAATTTTTCGATTTTTGGAGTGTGTACAGGGAATGTACGTTCAACACCAACACCGTAAGAAATTTTGCGAACAGTAAATGTTTCGCTAATTCCGCCACCACGACGTTTAATAACTACACCTTCGAATAACTGAATACGCTCACGAGAACCCTCAACGATTTTAACGTGAACTTTTACAGTATCCCCAGGACGGAATGTAGGTAGATCACTGCGAAGTTGATCTTTAGTAATTTCTGCAATAATGTTTGACATAATTTTCTCTCCTCGTACAGATGCTCTTATAGTCTATTAACACTACAGCGGAACACCGTAATAACGTGCAACTCTTAGAAGCACAGAATGTATAATACCATAAATTCATTTGTTTGTGCAACTAAAATTCTATTCTTTCTCTTTTTTCAGCTTTTCTAGAAATGCTTTTTGTCTATCTGATAATTCGATATGTTCTAATAGATCAGGACGTCTTTCAAAAGTGCGTCTTAAAGACTCTTCTTCACGCCATATTTCAATTTTCCCGTGGTTTCCAGACAATAATACATCTGGTACTGTCATCCCTTTAAAATCAGCAGGACGCGTATAATGTGGATGTTCTAGTAAACCTGTTGAAAATGAATCGTGAATGTGGGAATCTTCTTGTCCTAATACTCCAGGTAGTAAACGAACTACCGCATCGATTACTGTCATTGCAGGCAATTCTCCACCTGTTAACACAAAGTCGCCAATTGAAATCTCATCAGTAACAAGGTATTCTCGAATTCGTTCATCATAACCCTCATAGTGGCCACAAAGGAAAATTAGTTCTTCTTCTTTAGCTAATTCTTCTGCTTTCCTTTGTGTGAATCTTTCACCTTGCGGACACATTAAAATAATACGCGGTTTCTTGTCTCGACCTTCTGTTAATGTTTCGACAGCTTGGAACATCGGTTCTGGCTTTAGAACCATCCCAGCTCCTCCACCATACGGATAATCATCCACTTGTTTATGTTTGTTGTCACTAAATTCACGAATATCCGAAACTGCTAAAGTTACCGCACCTTTTTCTTGAGCCTTTTTCAGGATGGATGAACCGAAAACACCTGTAAACATATCCGGAAATAGACTTAGAACATGAATATTCATTATAAAAGTCCTTCCATAACATGGATTGTAATTTTCTTTTCATCGATATCGATTTCTTTCACTACATCTTCAATATAAGGAATGTAATGTTTTTTACCTGTTGGTGCTTTTAGTTCCCACACATCATTTGCACCAGTTTCTAAAATTTCAGTAATTACACCTAAATGTTCTCCCTCTTCAGAAAACACTTCACAACCAATGATTTCGAAATAGTAAAATTCATTTTCACCTAGTTCATCTTCATCAAGTTGATCTTTTGTTACTTTTAATAAACCTTCTTTGAAAGGTTCGACGAGATTGATATTGTTAAGTCCTTCAAATGTAAGTAAAATAAAATTTTTATGACGACGGGCACTTTCAACTGTAACCCATATTGGTTTTTTATCATCTTTTTTAAAGACTGCTAAACGGTTACCAGGAGCAAAACGTGTTTCTTCGAAATCCGTTGTAGAGATTACTCTAACTTCCCCTTTAATACCGTGTGTGTTTACAATTCGTCCGACATTAAACCATTCCATGACATGCTCACCTCAATTTAGTTTGTTCGCAAATGTCTAATTTGAATATAGTAAAAAGAAGGGAAACCGCAAATCGGCTCCCTTCCCTTTTTTAATCCAATATATCGACGTAAGTCTTTTTCTTATGGTGGCCGCTAGCTACTGAATAAACAATTGTACGAATCGCCTTTGCGACACGACCTTGTTTGCCTATGACTTTTCCTCTGTCATCAGGATGAACAAAAAGCTTATAAACAATTCGACTTGAGTTCTCGTCCTTATCAACGCGGACTTCATCTGGAAAATCGACTAATGGTTTTACGATTGTTTCAATCAGTTGCTGCACAATGCCACCTCCGATTATTTACTGAATTTTAAGTTATGGAATTTTTCCATGATTCCTTGTTCTGAGAACAAGTTACGTACTGTATCAGATGGTTTAGCACCATTAGCTAACCATTTAAGAGCTTTCTCTTCATCGATGTTAAGAGTAGCTGGTGATGTTAGTGGGTTATAAGTACCAACTGTTTCGATTTGACGTCCGTCACGTGGTGAACGAGAGTCAGCTACTACGATACGATAGAAAGGAGATTTTTTAGCTCCCATACGTTTTAAGCGAATTTTAACTGCCATTTTAATTGCACCTCCGAATAAGTTTCACACAAGATAGTATATTATCAATGTTTTCAGTATTTGTAAAGTATTTTTTCTTAACAGTTGTTTTTTCACTGAAATTTGGTAATTTCACTACATCAACAGTTGATTTTGTGATGAGTTTTTCATGATCATACAACAATTTTTAGAAACATTTTAACTAAGAAAAATAAACATTTAACCTATTTAAATAGAGAGTTAAACCCAGGTAATTTCATTTTCTTCTTCCCTTTACCTTGAGTCATCCCTGTCATTTGTTTCATCATTTTCTTCATATCTTCGAATTGCTTAAGTAAACGGTTCACATCTTGAATTGTAGTACCAGAACCTTTTGCAATTCGTTTTTTACGACTAGCATTAATAATTTCAGGGTTAGTTTTCTCTGCTGGCGTCATTGAGTAAATAATCGCTTCAAGACGTCCCATTTGTTTTTCATCTACTTTAACATTATCTAGACCCTTCATTTTGTTGGCACCAGGGATCATTTTCAAGATATCTTCTAATGGCCCCATTTTTTTCAATGCTTGCAATTGTTCTACGAAGTCATCAAATGTAAAGCTTTGTGTCATGAATTTTTGCTCAAGCTCTTTTGCTTTTTCCATATCCACATTTGCTTGGGCTTTTTCAATAAGTGATAAAACGTCACCCATTCCTAAAATACGTGAAGCCATTCGTTCTGGATGGAATGGTTCTAATGCGTCCATTTTTTCACCCATACCAACAAACTTAATTGGTTTTTGAGTTACTGAACGAATTGATAATGCTGCACCACCACGAGTATCACCATCAAGTTTTGTTAACACAACTCCAGTGATCCCAACAGTTTCATTGAAGCTTTGAGCTACGTTTACAGCATCTTGCCCTGTCATCGCATCGACAACTAAGAATACTTCATCTGGCTCTTTTACCGCACGAATATCTTTTAACTCCTGCATTAATGCTTCATCGATATGTAATCGACCAGCAGTATCGATGATGACAACATCATGATGTTCAGCTTTTGCATGTTCAATTGCTTGTCGAGCAATTTCAACTGGTGAAATATTAGTACCTAATGAAAATACAGGTAGAGATAATTGCTTACCTAATGTTTGTAACTGTTGTACCGCTGCAGGACGGTAAATATCCGCTGCAACAAGTAATGGTTTACGATTGTATTTTTTTCTTAATACATTCGCTAATTTCCCAGTTGTAGTTGTTTTACCAGCACCTTGAAGACCGACCATCATAATGACAGTTGGTGGTTTAGTACTGAATTTAATCGGGCTTTGTTCTCCACCCATTAAAGTAGTTAACTCATCTTGAACGATTTTAATGACTTGTTGGCCTGGTGTTAAGCTCTTCATAACTTCAGAACCAACCGCGCGTTCACTTACAGTTTTCACAAATTCTTTGACAACTTTTAAGTTAACGTCCGCTTCGATTAATGCAAAGCGAACTTCACGCATCATTTCTTTAACGTCTTGTTCAGAAACCTTCCCTTTGCCTTTCAGTTTTTGGATTGTCCCCTGGAGTCGTTCCGCTAATCCTTCGAATGCCATAAGCTCTCCTCCTAATCCGTTTCTTTCAATGCATCAACTAAAGAAAGCTTTTCTTCAGTTGTTGAATTTTCGTTTTTAATCGCTTCCGTCAGTTTTTCTAAAATTTCCTGACGATGGCCAAATTTTTTAAATAAATTTAATTTATCTTCATATTCTTCAAGCATAGCTTCTGTTCTGCGAATATTATCATAAACCGCTTGTCTTGAAACTTTATAGCTTTCGGCAATTTCCCCAAGAGAAAGATCATCAAGGTAATAAAGTTCCATATAACTTCGTTGTTTATCTGTCAGTAGTGCTTGATAAAAGTCGAAGAGAAAGTTCATGCGTGTCGTTTTTTCAAGTAGCATTCAATATCTCTCCAATCATAATTTGTCTATTGTATCATATAAGTTTTAACACATACTGTCAAGGTATTTCCCTTGTCCCTGGGTGGACAAAAGCCTTTAAATAACTTTAAGTTTAACATTGAAAGGGAGTTCAATTTTTGTTATCAAAAATTCTCCTCGCCAACTGTTCGTCATCAATAAAAGGATTACGATTTCCTTGAATATGGTAAATAGCTTGGTTTCGATGTTTTTCATAAAGTGATACGGGGAATCTTTCATGCCAGTCAATTAACAATGGTATGTTAATCTTACTTAATCCTCTAATTGTTTTTTATAACTTTCATAATCTTTTCCTAACATATTCTGCATTTCAATTTCTGAAATTATTTTCTCCAATTAAATCCCCCTCCCCAAAACGAAATAACCTAATTATCCTTATTATAACGAATGATTCATATAATTCGTTTCTTTAATTTTGTTAATAAAAAAGCTACTTGCAAATTTTAAGCAAGTAGCCAAGATTGTAGTTGAATTTATTAGTCTTCCATTTTTTCTAGTTCTCTTTCAAGACCTTCTGCAAAAAGACCATAAACATAACGTTCTGCATCAAATGGTTGTAAATCGTCCATTTTTTCACCAAGTCCGATAAATTTCACAGGGATATTAAGTTTATTGCGAATAGCTAATACGATACCGCCTTTTGCAGTACCATCTAATTTCGTTAAAACAATACCTGTTACATTTGTTGCTTCTTTAAACATTTGTGCTTGAACAAGGGCATTTTGACCTGTAGTTGCATCTAGAGCAAGTAATACTTCATGAGGCGCATTTGGAATTTCACGTGAAATAACACGATGTACTTTTTCAAGCTCCTTCATTAAGTTTACTTTGTTTTGAAGACGACCGGCTGTATCACAAATTAACACATCTGCTCCACGTTTTTTCGCTGCACCGATTGCGTCATAAATAACAGCAGCTGGATCTGATCCTTCCGATTGTTTCACTACTTCACAACCTACACGATCTCCCCAAACTTGAAGTTGATCGATCGCACCTGCACGGAATGTATCCCCTGCAGCTAACATAACTGTTTTCCCTTGTGATTTTAAACGGTGTGCTAGTTTACCAATCGTCGTAGTTTTACCTACTCCATTTACACCTACGAATAAAATAACAGTTAACTCACCCTTAGGTTGCATATTCAAGGCAGTTATACTTTCTTCACCATTTTCGTAGATTTCAACTAATTTTTCAGAAATTACAGTTTGGATGCCATCTGTGTCTTTAATATTTTTTCGTTGAACTTCAAAACGTAATTTATCCATTAACTCCATTACTGTTTCAAAACCAACGTCCGCTTGTAATAAAACCTCTTCTAATTCTTCGAAGAAATCTTCATCTACTTTACGATATCTTGCAACTAAGTCGTTTACTTTTGATGTAAACGTATCGCGTGTTTTCGCTAAACCAGCTTTAAACTTTTGCGTAATAGACCATGCAGATGGTTTCTTTTCAGGTTTAACTTCTTCTTGTACTTCAACGATTTCATTTTCTACCGTTTGATCAGCAGGCTCAATGTCATCTTTTTGCTCGACTGTCTCTTCTACGGTTTCAATCTCTGTAACCTGACTTTCATTTTCCTCAACTTCCTTATGTTCTTCTGTAGTTGAGTAAACTGGGCCTACTTCATCATCTGCTAATGGATTTTCTTGTTGCTCCTCTTGGCTTTGATCTTTTTGTTCTTCATTTCCCCATAGTTTTTCTTTTAGTCGTTTAAAAAAACTCATTCTTATACGCTCCTTTGTCCAACCAGTACGGCTTCTTTTTCAAGTTTTACTGATACAAGTTTAGATACACCTGATTCTTGCATTGTAATACCATATAATACGTCCGCACCTTCCATCGTTCCTTTACGGTGTGTAATGACTATAAACTGAGTTTCACTACTTAGTTTCTTTAAATAGTTGCTATAACGATCAACGTTTGCCTCATCTAGTGCTGCTTCTACCTCATCCAATATTACAAAAGGTACTGGACGAGTATTTAATATAGCAAATAAAAGCGCAATCGCAGTTAATGCACGCTCACCACCAGATAACAAACTTAAACTTTGTAATTTTTTACCAGGAGGTTGTGCTACAATTTCAATTCCTGTTTCCAATAAATTTTCTGGGTCAAGTAATACTAAATCAGCTTGACCACCGCCAAACAATTCTCTGAACACATTTTGGAATTGACTGCGAATCATTGTAAATGACTCACCGAAACGTGTAGACATTTCTTCATCCATTTCTTTAATAGCTTCGTGTAATGTATCTTGCGCTTCAAGTAAATCATTACGTTGTTCCGTTAAGAATGTATGTCGCTCAAGTACACGATCATACTCATCTATTGCGGTTAAATTTACTGGTCCAAGTTCTTCAATTGATTGTTTAAGTAATTTTACTTTTCTTCGGACTTGATCGACATCTTCAATCGCAATAGCAGTTTGTTTTGCAAATTCATAGTCCAATTCATATTGCTCATCTAATTGAGTATGAATACGATTAATTTCAAATTCTACTTTACTTTTCTTAACATCCATCGAACGTAATGATTCCATAATTCCTTTATGAACTCGTTGTAACTCTTTTAGATTTTCCTCAAGTTCAGAAAGATTCGATTGATATTGTGATCGTTGCAGGCGATTTTGTTTAATCGTTTCCGTTAACTCTTCTTTTTTCAATGACCAAGTACGAACTTTTTCTTCAATTTCCTCATCAGATGGTCCATCTGAATCGCCATTTTGAATCCAGTTTATTTCTTGGGAAAGGGATTCAATTTGTTGTTTTAATTTTGTTCGTTTTAACGCTATATCAGCAGTTGCTACTTGAACTTGCGTTAATTGTTCCTGAGCTACTGCCAGCTGAGATCGTTTTTCTGCAGATTGTTCTCTTAGCTCATCTTTTTTGTTTTCGCCAAGTAGTTTCATTTCAGTTAATTGTTCAACTGAACTGTTAATTTGCTGTAGTTCGACCTTAAGTTCTTCAAGTCGTTTACTTGCATCGTCTCGTTGTTGTAATAATGATTGTTTTAATGATGTTGCAGACGATTGCTCCGATGTAGTAACAGAAACTGTAGCATTTAAGTTCTTCTCTTCTAACTCCAATTCATGAAGTTTAGTTCTGTACTCAATCTCTTGCTTTCGAATTTCATCACCGTGAAGTTTTAGTTCTTCTAGTTTTTCTCGAACTTTACTAACTACTTCTTTTTCTTCGGCAACAGACTTTTCAGCTTGGAATATTGAGGCTTCCATTTGAGATAATTTATGAGTTAGAGAATCTAGCTCTGCTTTTCTAGAAAATAATGAAGATTGTTGTTTTGAGGCACCACCAGTTAAAGATCCTCCAGCATTAACAATGTCCCCATCTAAAGTTACTACACGATATTTGAATCCACATAATCTAGCAATTTGACTCGCACCTTCAAGATTTGTAGCAACTAGTACATTTCCTAGTAAATTTTCTACAATTGTCCTATTCGATTCATCAAATTTAACCAATTGGTGAGCTAGATTAATAAATGCCGGATGATTCACTGCTGATAAAATTTGCTCTTTCATCAGCGTACGAGATTTCATCACTGTCTTTGGTAAAAATGTAGCGCGTCCAGCTCTTTTCGCTTTTAACCATCCAATGGCTTTTTGAGCATCTTGCTCATTTTTCGTAACGATATGTTGAGAGGCTCCGCCAAGTGCCGTTTCAATTGCTTTCGAATAATTACTTTCTACTTGTACAAGTTCTGCAACGGCTCCTTCTATACCATGTAACTCTCCGCGATCACGAGCCAATAACACTTCCTTAACACCTTGGAAAAATCCTGAGAAGTCAGATTCCAATTCAGCTAAAGTTTCTTTACGAGCTTTAAGCTGTTGTTGGTGTTGGTATGCCTGATAGAGCATTTTTTGCTTTTCTTCAAATGATATCGAAGCATTTTTCAGTCGATTTTGTAATAGCTCTATTTCTTGCACATTATCATTTAATTTTTGTTTAATAATTTGATATTTTTCTAGCAGTTCGTTCTTTTGAAGAGTTACTTCTTGTAACCTTTTCACCATTTCAGAAGAGCGATCAGACATACGTTCAGCTGTTGCTTCTTGCTGAGATAATTGTTGTTCTATATGTTTTAATTCGTTTTTAATCGTTGCTTCTTCGTTCAATAAATCGATGTATTTGTTTTTGGATTGTTCGATTTGATCTTCAATTTCGACGACAGAACTATTTAAAGAATGTTCAATTTGCTTAATCTCTGATTTTAATTGCAATACAGTTTTTTGTTTTTGTTCAAATTGCAATTTATTCTCTGCTTCGTTTTGAGCAAGACCTTCTTCTTCTTCCATCAGTTCGTTTAATGATTGTTGTAACTGTTGGAGTTGCTTTTCAGCATTCATGCGTTTCTCTCGCATTAATGCTTTTCGGCCATCCCATCGTTCCACTTCTGTACTTGCTTCTACTAATTGTTCTTGAGAAGAATCTAAAGATTGGTCAATACCCTTTAATTGTTCACGGACTTCATTTGCGGATAATTCAATTTCTGCAATATTTTTTGCATACTTTTGCTCCTCCGTTTCCAGTTGCTCATATTGACTTTGAATGCTCATTAAATCATCAGAGAAAATAGTTAAATCATGAACCATTAAAGCAATGTCAAACTCTCTTAGCTCTTCTGACATTTGAACATAATCTTTCGCTGCTGAAGCTTGCATTTGCAGAGGCTCTAGACGGCTGTCCAATTCATGTAAAATATCTAATACACGATTTAGATTTTCATCGGTTTCTTCCAATTTATGTTCTGCTTTTTTCTTACGAAGTTTGTATTTTAATACACCAGCGGCTTCTTCAAAAATTGTTCTTCGATCATCTGGTTTCGAATTTAATATTTCGTCTACACGGCCTTGAGAAATGATCGAGAATGCTTCTTTTCCTAATCCAGAATCCATAAATAAATCAGTTATATCCTTAAGGCGACATTGTTGATTATTCAATAAATATTCACTGTCACCTGAACGATAAACCCGTCTAGTTACGCTGATTTCTGTATATTCAGTCGCTACTTGCTCATTTTCATTGTTTAAAATTAACGTCACTTCAGCAAAGTTTAATGGTTTTCGTGATGTACTTCCTGCAAAAATAACATCTTCCATTTTTGAACCACGTAGAGATTTTGCGGATTGTTCACCTAAAACCCAACGGATTGCATCTGTTACATTACTTTTTCCACTTCCGTTTGGCCCTACGACAGCAGTAACACCTGGAACAAAATCGATCCCAATACGATCTGCAAACGATTTAAAGCCTATCACTTCAAGTCGTTTTAAGAACATGTTACTCCTCCTTGTGCAAAGACTGATTTAGCGCAACCATAGCATTTTGTGCAGCTTGTTGTTCAGCCTCTTTCTTCGATTTTCCTCGTCCAATTCCGAGCTCTTTGTCATTTAACAATACTCTTGAAACAAAAACTCGGTTATGAGCTGGGCCTTTTTCATCAATAATTTCATAAGTTAACGTGCCGTTATTGGATTGTTGTACTAATTCTTGTAATTGACTTTTAAAATCCATCACATGAGAAAAAGCACCGACTTCTACTTTTGGATAGACTACACGTTGTAAAAATGAAACAACCGCATCTAATCCTTGATCTAAATACATAGCGCCAATAAACGATTCAAAACAGTCTGCAAGTAATGCTGGACGTTCTCTACCACCTGTTAACTCTTCACCTTTACCAAGCAAAACGAATTTACCGAAGTTTAGTTCATTTGCAAAGATGACTAGAGAAGGCTCACATACAATTGAAGCACGAAGTTTTGTTAACTCGCCCTCGCTCATATGTGGATAACGTTCAAAAAGATATTTTGAGACTGATAATTCCAGTACAGCATCACCTAAAAATTCTAAACGTTCATTGTCGGTATATAATTTCCGTCGATGCTCATTCACATAAGATGAATGGGTGAATGCTTGATAAAGTAAGCTTTTATTATTAAAAGAAATATTCAGCTCTTGTTCCAATATTTCAAATTGAGCTTGTACTTTTTCTGGCAATACCCCAGTCTTTTGATGATGTCCTTTTTTTCTTATTGTCATGAGCTCTTCTACCTTCCAAATAATTTCTAACATATCAATCAAATTTGATTGAAGTTACTATACATTGTACCCTATCAATGCTAAAAGTAGTTGCGATAATTTCATGTCACAACTAACTTTCTATTGAATTATACTGTTTTTTTAAATGACAATCGACATTAACATTGAAAAAGAGGCACGATTATCCACTTTTTTTTGTGAATCGTGCCTCAATCTTTTTAGTTTAGTTTACCTTCAATATAATTGATAGCATCGCCAACAGTTGCGATTTTTTCAGCGTCTTCATCTGAAATTTCCATATCAAATTCATCTTCAAGTTCCATTACTAATTCAACAACATCAAGTGAATCAGCACCTAAATCTTCACGGAAAGAAGCTTCTAATTTCACTTCGCTTTCGTCAACACCTAAACGGTCAACGACTACTTTTGTTACACGTTCTAATACTGTAGTCAAGTCGGTCACCTCCCCTCAAATAGTATACATAAAAATTAATAGTGTTAAAATAGAGACATGCTATTTATAAAAATATTATACATTTTATAATATTTTTATGAATTATTACATGTACATTCCACCGTCAATATGCAATGTTTGTCCTGTCATATAGCAAGCATCATCTGAAGCTAAGAATAGAACTGCTTTTGCAATGTCTTCAGGTTCACCTAGTTTTGCTAGCGGAATTTGAGAAAGCATTGTATTTTTTATATCTTCTGGAAGAGTATCAGTCATTTCAGTTGTGATAAAACCAGGAGCAATGGCATTCACTAAAATATTACGTGAAGCTAATTCACGAGCTGTTGTTTTTGTTAAACCAATAACTCCAGCTTTTGCAGCAACGTAATTAGCTTGACCAGCATTACCCATCACACCAACGATTGATGAGATATTAATAATACGTCCTGAACGTTGTTTCATCATTTGACGAGTAACCGCTTTTGTACAAAGGAATACACCTTTTAAGTTCGTATTGATGACATCATCCCATTCGTCTTCTTTCATACGCATAATTAGGTTATCTCTCGTAATTCCAGCGTTATTTACTAGAATATCAATTGCACCAAATTCTTTAATAGCTGTATCCATTAAGTTAGCTACTGAATCTACATCAGAAACATTAGCTTGAACTGCTATAGCTTTTGTACCCATGCTATTGATCTCATCAACAACTTGCAATGCTTTTTGTTCACTACCACTATAGTTTACAACGACTTTCGCACCTTCTTTTGCAAGATATAATGCAATCGCACGTCCAATACCACGTGAAGCTCCAGTAACAACAGCTACTTTACCATCTAATTTTCCCATTTTATTCACCCCTTAAAGCTTGTAATGCTTCTTGTAATGACGCTTCGTCATAAACACAATATGTGTTTACAGAGCGATCGACTTTTTTCACTAAACCTGAAAGTACTTTACCAGGTCCACATTCGATAAATGTTGTTACACCTAACTCTATCATTTTACGAACATCTTGCTCCCATAATACCGGGCTATAAACTTGTTCAATCATTTCATTTTTAATTTCTGAAATCTCTTGTAGCAATTCTGCCTTTACATTACTAATGATTGGAATTTGTGGTTCAGTAATTGTAACTTTTTCAATTTCATTTTGTAATTGAACAGCTGCTTCACGCATTAACTCTGAATGGAACGGCCCACTAACAACTAATGGAATTGCTCTTTTTGCGCCAGCTTCTTTTGCAGCAACAGATGCTTTTTCAACACCTAATTTTGTACCAGAAATAACGATTTGACCTGGGCAGTTTAAGTTTGCTAATTGAACAATATCACCTTCAGCAGATACTTTCTCACAAACTTCTTTTAATGGCTCCGCATCTAATCCTAAAATTGCAGCCATTGCACCTTGACCTGCTGGAACTGCTTCATTCATAAATAAGCCACGTTTATGAACGATTTGAACTGCTTCTTCAAAAGATAATGCTCCAGAAGTTACAAATGCACTATATTCTCCAAGAGAATGACCTGCAGTATAATCTGGACGAATGCCTGCTTCTATTAATTTTGCAGCAATCATCACTCCAGTTGTAAGAAGTGCAGGTTGTGCATTATAAGTTAGTGTTAGTTCTTCTTGAGGACCTTCTAACATTAGTTTTGATAATTCGAAGTCTAAAGCATGATCTGCTTTTTCGTAATATGCTTTACTTGTCGGATCGTTACTTACGAATTCAGCTCCCATTCCAACTGTTTGAGAACCTTGGCCAGGAAAGATAAATGCTATTTTTGACATCTTTTTATACCCCTCTTCTATTCCCCTAGTTGCGAATTACTTTCTGCAATTGTCGTTTTGATGACTGAAGTTACACTATGTTCTGCCATGATCGTTGCTTGACGAATTGCACTATAAATAGCTCTTGCATTAGATGAACCGTGTGCTTTGATGACAGGTGATTGTAAACCAAATAGAGCTGCACCGCCATGTTCTGAATAGTCTAGTTTACCTTTTAATTTTTTTAGTTCATTTTTCATTAATAAGGCACTAATTTTTGTTTTACCAGAAGCCATAAACGCTTCTTTTAACATACTCATCATTGCACTAGCAGTACCCTCGATGGATTTTAGAACCATGTTACCAGTGAAACCATCTGTCACTACTACATCTGCTACGTTATCTAGTAAATCACGTGCTTCAACATTCCCAATAAAGTTAAGATTAGATTGTTGTAATAAACTAAATACGCCTTTTGTTAGCTCATTTCCTTTTTTCTCTTCAGTTCCAATATTTAACAAACCAACACGAGGATTTTCAATTCCGCGCACTTTTTTTGCATAAATATTACCCATAATTGCGTATTGCAATAAATGTTCAGGTTTCGCATCAGCATTGGCTCCTAAATCTAACATTAAGAACCCTTGTCCATCGATTGTTGGTAATGTAGTTGCAAGTGCTGGTCTTGCTACTCCCTCAATTCGAC
This sequence comes from Ureibacillus sp. MALMAid1270, assembly GCF_049202975.1. Taxonomy (NCBI): domain Bacteria; kingdom Bacillati; phylum Bacillota; class Bacilli; order Caryophanales; family Caryophanaceae; genus Ureibacillus; species Ureibacillus sp. MALMAid1270. The sequence goes on from NZ_JBMIRP010000099.1 coordinate 126,287, forward strand.
CTACTTTTAAAAGGCCGCCAGCCATTAATGCACCAGTATTCCCTGCTGATAAACATGCATCTGCTTCTCCTGATGAAACAGCTTCTAGCATTCTAGTCATAGATGAATCTTTCTTACGACGAATACTGCGTGCTGGGTCATCTTCACCTTCAATCACTTCTTCACAGTGAACAATTTCAATTCGATTGTGACTTGTTAATAACGGTGATAATTTATCTTTATGACCATAGATTTTCACTTCTAAGTTTGGTAATTCTTCAACTGCGAGTAATACACCCTCTACTACTGATTTAGGTGCGTGATCCCCACCCATTCCATCAATCGCTAGTTTCATCGCTTTCACCTCTACCTTTCGTACGATACATTTCAAATTCACCTTTGAATACAACACTATTGTTTACGGTAGATAAGACATCAATGTATGTACGGTTTTTTTCTATATTTTGTCCACGTACGGTTGCTTTAGTAATGACACGGTCTCCAGCCTTCACGGGTTTAGAGAACAATACACTCGCTCTTACTGTTAATGCTAATTCATCATTAATAACCGCAACAGCTAATGAATTCGCTTGTGCAAATAAATGATGTCCTCGGGCAATGCCATTTCGTTGAAATACATGCTCTTCTTTTACATCTAATATTGAGATGGCTCTTGAATCTAACTCAATATCTATTATTTCACCAATTACTTCATCTAACGGTAATGATTTAACTTCGTTTTCTAAGTTCTTTGCTGCTACATCTTTAATACGCTCACGTAATTCTGGTATGGATAATTCCATTCGATCTAAGCGAATTGTTTGCACACTTACATTGAATTGCGCAGCCAATTGTTCATCTGTTATGAATGGATTTTCTTCAATCGTTTGTAATAAGAGTTGTTGACGTTCTTTTTTTGTACGACGTTTCATTTCGTCATCACCTTATTGTATGTATTAGCACTTGGTACTAACACCAGTATACATTTACAAAAATAAGAACGCAACATTATTTATAGATTGTTACGTTCTTATGGTTGTTTATTATTTTATTTTCACTATATTAATCAATTCTTTCCCCATTTAGTGCACCGGTCTCTTCTAGCATTTCTCTTAAACTTTTGTACTCAGCTTCATTCCAGAATTCATCGGTATTAATGAGGTATGCGGCATCTTGTCTAGCTACTTCTAATGTTCTGTAATCGTGAACTAAATCTGCCATTTTGAAATCAGGAAGCCCACTTTGTTTTTTTCCAAAGAAATCACCAGGTCCTCTTAGCTCTAAATCTTTTTCTGCTAATCGGAAACCATCGTTAATCTCAGTCATTGACATCATACGTTCTGTACCTTCATCCGTTTTTGGATCGGCAAGTAACACACAGTAGGATTGGAACTGTCCACGTCCAACTCGTCCTCGTAATTGGTGAAGCTGAGCTAAACCAAATCGATCTGCATCGTAAATAACCATAAATGAGGCGTTAGGTACATTTACACCTACCTCTACAACGGTCGTTGATACAAGTACATCTGTTTTTCCTTCTGTAAACTCTCTCATGACACGATCTTTCTCATCCGAATGTAGACGTCCGTGCATTAGATCGACATGGTATTTACCTTTAAAAACGGTTGATAACTGTGCGAATACTTCTTCTGCATTCCCGGCATCAATTTTTTCCGATTCTTCAATAAGCGGACAAATGACATATGCTTGTCTTCCTTGACGAAGTTCTAATTCCATCTTCGTAATAACGGAATGTAATTGCTCTTTTTTTAGCCAATGGGTTTCGATTTGTTTTCTACCTGCAGGTAATTCATCAATGATGGATACATCCATTTCACCAAATGCTGTAATTGCTAGGGTTCTTGGAATAGGGGTAGCGGTCATAAAGAGTACATCAGGATTCACTCCTTTATCTCTTAATACTCTACGCTGTTCTACTCCAAAACGATGTTGCTCGTCGGTAATGACAAACCCAAGCTTATGGAAAACTACATCTGGCTGAATTAGTGCATGTGTACCGATTAATAGATCGATCTCACCATTTTGTAGTTGCTCTAAGATGATTTTTCTAGCTTTCGATTTTGTAGAACCAGAGAGTAAGGCTACACGAACACCCATAGGTTCTAATAGTTGAGCTAGCGAAGTTGCATGTTGTTCTGCCAAAATTTCAGTTGGAGCCATTAATGCGCCTTGATATCCTGCTGTTATTGCAGCATATAAGCCAATTGCTGCAACAACAGTTTTCCCGGAACCAACATCACCTTGTAAGAGTCGATTCATCCTGGTTGGTTCTTTTAAATCTTTACATATCTCATTAACAACTCTTTTTTGAGCAGATGTGAGCTCAAAGGGAATAGTCGAAATAAATTCTTTTACTTTTTGTAAATCATATTGAATGCTTATACCATGTTCGTTTTCCTTATGTACTTTACGCAGCGCTTGAATACGTAATTGAAATTGCAAAAGTTCTTCATAAACAAAACGTCTTCTTGCTTGTTTTGAGTGATTTGCGTCAAGCGGAAAATGCACTCCCTCTAGTGCTTGAGTAATCGATGCTAACTTATATTTTATTAGTAAATGAGAGGGAAGAGTCTCCTCGACTTCCCCTCCAAAATGATCTAATGCTAGACGCATTAGTTTACGAAATTTTGTTTGATGTAAGTTACCCTTTAAACTGTAAACTGGTTCAAAATCAGAATTATCGGTTTTAGGACCAAATTTAATGGTTGTAACATTAATAACTTGACGTCCACGATCCCATTTACCAGAAACAGTTACAATTGTTTCTGGTAATAATTTCGTTTTTAAATAATTCTGGTTGAAGAAAACTAGTTTTATGAGATGTCTTCCTACTAACGCTTTTACGGTTATTCGTGATCTATTTTTCCCTAAAAATTGAACGATCGGATCGCTTTCAATTCTTGCTTCAACGGTTACTTTTTCATTATGAGGTGTTTCTGTTAAATCCTTTAAACGAAGGTCTTCATGTCGATAGGGAAAGGTCCATAGTAAATCATGAATCGTTTCAATTCCCATGGAAGCTAATACATCAGCCGTTTCCTTCCCCACACCTTTTAATGTAGTGACTGGCTCTAATTGGATGATACTCAATGTTAAGCCGTTCCTCCAAAGATTCTAGCAGCAATCTCTTTTCCTGTCGGAGTTGCAGCTAAACCACCTCGAGCGGTTTCTTTTAAATTCGGGCTCATTGCCTGACCTATTCTAAACATAGCTCCAATCACTTCATCACAAGGAATTCGACTCGTCACACCTGCTAATGCCATATCAGCAGCAACTAAAGAATTAGCAGCTCCCATAGCGTTACGCTTAATACACGGAACTTCTACTAATCCAGCTACCGGATCACATACAAGACCTAACATATTTTTTAACGTAATAGCAAAGGCTTCAGCTGATTGAGATGGCGTTCCCCCAGCCATTTCAACAATAGCAGCAGCAGCCATAGCACTTGCTGAACCTACTTCTGCTTGGCAGCCACCAGCTGCTCCTGAAATCATTGCATTATTCGCTACTACAAACCCAAATGCTCCAGATGTAAATAAGTAGTTAATCATCTGTTCTCTCGTTGGGTTTAATTTATTTTTCACTGCAAACAGAGTACCTGGCACAACTCCCGCTGATCCAGCAGTTGGTGTAGCACAGATTGTTCCCATTGCAGCGTTCACCTCATTTGTTGCAACCGCTTTACTTACAGCATCTAATAATAAGTCTCCAGATAGGGAATTACCTTTTGCAATATAGTTTTGTAATAAAACCGCATCGCCACCTGTTAAGCCAGTAACAGACTGGACTCCTTTTAAGCCACGTTCAACTGCTTCTTCCATGACTTTTAAATTATTGTCCATTTGGGCAATGATATCTTCTCTAGAACGACCTGTAATCTTCATTTCCTGTTCTATCATAATTTCAGAAATGAGCATATTCCTACTTTCCGCAAGTTCAACTAATTCTTTTACATTACGAAATAAAACATCCATTTAGCTCACTCCTTTTTAATTATTAATCTTAGAAACTTTTGTTATATGTGGAATTAACGAGATTTGATGCAATATTTTTTCATCGATATTTTGATCTACTTCAATAACCATTAATGCAGTTTGCCCGCGCTCGATACGAGAAACTTCCATATGCCCAATGTTCACATGGTGCATTGCTAGTGTATTTGCAACGTTTGCGATACAGCCAGCTCGATCGTCATGAACAACTAATATTGCTGGCATTCCCCCAGTCAATCTTAGCTTAAAGCCATTAACTTCACTTATTTCAATTTTTCCGCCACCAATTGAAATTCCCTCTACAGACATTTCTCCTGTTTCGTCCCCCATAAGAATACGCGCTGTATTTGGATGTTCTTTATTAGCAGTATCAGTAATAAATTCAAATTCAAGATTTGCTTCTTTTGCTAGTTGAAACGATTTTTTAATGCGCTCATCAAAGGTATCAAAATCTAGCAAGCCCCCAACTATTGCTACATCTGTACCATGTCCTCTATACGTCTCAGCAAATGAACCATATAAATAGATTTTTGCCCACTTTGGCTGACGTCCAAATAAATCTCGAGCAACTCGCCCGATTCTTGCAGCTCCAGCAGTGTGTGATGATGATGGACCAATCATAACAGGTCCTATGATGTCAAAAACGGATGTAAACTTCATCCTTCTCCCCCTTATCCAATGTTGCAACATCCATAAATAATTTACCCTTATTGTAACATGAACATCATTGCTTCCCAAAGGGAATAATTTTGGTAATCCTATTACTTTTCTCTGAAATGCTAAAATTTCGTCGTTCATGCATGTTTATGTAGTGTTCGTCTTTTTCGATAAAAAAAGTGCATACAATTGTATGCACTAAAAAATTATTCGATAGAGAATATAAATGGATATAATGCTTGTTTACCTGCAACGATTTCCACTTCTACATCTGGATAATTTTCTTCGATAAATTCCGCAATCTCATTTGCTTGCTCTTCAGTTGCGTCAGTACCATAAAGAATTGTAATGATCTCAGAGTCCTCATCTACTAATTCTGTTATTACTTTTTCTGCAGCTTCAATTAGATTTGGTGTAGAAAGAATGATTTTCCCTTCAGCAAGAGACATATAATCATCTTTACGAATTTCAATACCATCAATTGATGTATCACGGACTGCGTAAGTAACTTGTCCAGTTTTGACATTCGCTAATGCTCTTGTCATGCCAGATTTATTGTCCTCAACAGAAGCTTCTGGGTTGAACGCTAAGATTGCAGCCATACCTTGTGGGATTGTCTTAGTCGGTACAACACATGCTTCGATATCAAGTAATTCAACCGCTTGTTCTGCAGCCATAATAATGTTTTTATTGTTCGGTAAAATAATTACTCGTTCTGCCTCAGTTTCTTTTACAGCTTTAACAATGTCTTCTGTTGAAGGATTCATCGTTTGTCCACCTTCAATAACATAAGACGCACCAATGCTACGTAATAGATTTGCAATACCTTCGCCCATTGCAATTGTTACAACTGCATATGGATGTTTTTCTTTTTTAGCCGGAACAGGTTTTACCTCATTTGTTGGTTGATCATTTACAATGGCAGAGTGTTGCTCACGCATATTATCAACTTTGATTTTAATGAGGCTTCCGTATTTTTGACCTGCACTTAGTACCGCTCCAGGAGTTTCAGAGTGGATATGTACTTTGGCAATTTCATCATCCGAAACAACTAATAAAGAATCACCCATTACATCTAATTCTTGGCGGAATTTTGCTTCATCAAACGGCTCTTTGTTTTTGTCTAAACGCACCATTATTTCTGTGCAATAGCCAAATACAATTTCCTCAGTACTCATGAAATCTTGTACTCGATGATGTTCAGCACTAATTAAATCGTCGATTGAGGTATTGCTTCTTTCTGGAAGCGCTTCACCTTTTAAAGAAGCAAGGAATCCTTCATAAATAAATAGTAGCCCTTGTCCGCCACTATCTACTACACCTACTTCTTTTAACACTGGAAGTAGATCAGGTGTACGATTTAATGATGCTCTACCTTCTTCAACTAAGGCTTCCATCACTTTAATAACGTCCGATTCTTCTTTCGCAACTTCTACAGCTTTTGCAGCAGCTTCACGAGCTACAGTTAAAATCGTTCCTTCAACTGGCTTCATAACTGCTTTATATGCTGTATCTACTCCTGCTTGGAAAGCACCTGCAAACTGAACTGAATCTATCTCATTCATCTTTTCGATATGTTTACCAAACCCACGGAATAATTGAGATAAAATAACTCCCGAGTTACCTCTAGCTCCCATTAGTAAACCTTTCGATAAGCTTTGTGCTGTTTTTCCAATATGTGCATCTGCATTTGAATTCGTTTCTTTTGCACCTGATGACATTGATAAATTCATATTCGTCCCAGTATCTCCATCAGGCACTGGGAATACATTTAACGAATCAACAAAATTGGCATTTTGCGATAAGTGATGCGCACCCATCTGAACCATTTCTGCAAATTTAATGCCGTCTAATGACTTCATTGATTTTAGTCCTCCTCTTACTCAGTTAAAACTTTTACACCATGTACAAAAATATTCACTGATTTTACGCTCATACCTAATGTTTTATTTACCGTGTATTTTACTTTAGATTGAACTTGATAAGCTACTTCTGAAATTTTCGTTCCATAGCTTACGATTATATACATATCGATATGGAGGTCTTCTCCTGTCTGGCGAATGACTACTCCCTTAGCGAAGTTTTCTTTGCGTAATATATCAGTTAAACCATCACGAATTTGATGTTTTGAAGCCATACCGACAACACCATAACATTCAATCGCAGCACCACCCGCAATTTGAGCGATGACATCATTTGAAATATCTATTTGTCCGAAATCGTTTTTTATTTCTAATGACATGCTTTTGCCTCCTTTGCCTCTTTTGGCTATACTATATTGTACTACACAAAAATCCATTATAAAAGAAAACGTTTACTGTTGTACATAGTTTGTACCATTCAAGGAATTTAATTGTGAAAATTATAATGCATTTTCCGATGTTTATCTAATAATCATTATTTTTCTAACTTTCACTACTGTAAAGGTTTTTTTCTTGAAAGTATACGTAAAATTGGTTGCATAGATTGGTGACCTATGTTAAATTATTATGGTATGTGAAATCAAGAACTGAAGAACAAATCTTTCAGATTCATCTGTAAGGAGGGAATTATAGATGCCAAAACAATGTGTTATTACTGGTCGTAAAACTCGTACAGGTAACAACCGTTCACACGCTATGAACGCTAACAAACGTACATGGGGCGCTAACCTACAAAAAGTTCGTATCTTAGTAAACGGCAAACCAAAACGCGTTTGGGTTTCTGCTCGTGCTTTAAAATCAGGTAAAGTTGAACGTGTTTAATCTATTCATTGGAAACCATCGAATTTAGTTTCGGTGGTTTTTATGTTTTATTATGATTATTTTCTAAAAATCTATTATATTCGATCTTTGAACTGAAAAAGGAGTTGTGAAATATTCACAACTCCATCTTACATATGAGAATATTACATCATGTACTTAAAAGTATAAGTGCAGTATCCCTTATTTCTTGTCTTTCTTTTTTCCACCTCTAAACAAATTAATGCATGCACGTGTAAATGTGCTCACAAATTTCGGTAATTGGAAAGTGTAAACTCGCAAAGTCTGCCCTCCTTTGTTAATCAGTACTTCTTATCATTAAACATATGCCTGAAGAAAAGGAGATATAACCTTCTATTGAATTGAGTTCATTACTTGTAAATCTTGAAGTTCCTAATTCAATGGTTTCGTCTGTTGTTTCATATTTGACTCCGCGAAGAGTAACATTTTTCACAATTTGTTCATAAGCAAAAAAAGATAGATATTGGAATCTTTCATCCGGATAAATTGGATGCTTTCCAGGTAGTAAAAACTGAATTTCGTTTTTACAGTTCATTATTTTCATACGAATATGTAATTGAGTTAATTGTACTCGATACAAGGAGCGCAGTGCAGATTCAAAGTGATCTAATCGGCCCCCTGTAACGCCTGTAAGGATGATTTCAGTTGGTTGATAGAGTAATGCTTTTTCCAATGCTAAATCTGTATCTGTTTCATTTTTTTCAGCATTTACTCTATTAATTTTCTGTACTAAATTAGATATTCGTTCCCATTCCTCACTTGTTAATGAATCAAAGTCACCCACTATTTCATCTGGTATTATTCCTTGATCTATTAAATAAATTGAACCTTTATCGGCCCCTATAAAAATTACATTTTCCATATGGCGATATTTTTCAAATGAGGGTAAATCTTGCTTTGGGCCACCAGCACAAACAATTACAGTTGTCATTTTGCTAGTGCCGCCTCACCTGCATCCAAAATTTGTTTCAATGCTTCAGCACGGTTTTCTTTGTTATAAATAGCTGAACCTGCAACAAAAATAGTTGCTCCTGCTTTTGCGCAAGGTACAATCGTTTCAGCGTTTATTCCACCATCGATTTCAATTTCTATATTTAAACCACGTTCTTTGATAATTTTAGATAAGCTTTCGATTTTTGGTACAACTGAATCGATAAATTTTTGCCCTCCAAATCCAGGGTTAACAGTCATAAATAACACAAAATCTATATCCTCTAAAATATATTGAATAGATTCAATTGGCGTATGTGGGTTTAATACGACCCCTGGTTTTACACCAAATGATCTTATTAATTGGATTGTACGATGTAGGTGACGACATGCTTCTACATGTACAGAAATCCAATCTGCACCAGCTTTTGCAAACTGTTCAATATAATTATCAGGATTTTCAATCATTAAGTGAACATCAAGTGGTAGGTTTGTTACTGGACGTAACGCTTCTACGACAATCGGACCCATTGTTATGTTTGGAACAAAGTGACCGTCCATTACGTCAATGTGAACTACAGCAGCACCTGCTTGTTCAACTTCTTTTACTTCATCGCCTAAATTTGCAAAATTAGCTGATAGAATCGATGGTGCAATTTTTATCATGATTAATACCTCGGCTTTCGATCAATAATTTCTTGTAGGAATTCTACATAATGCTCATAACGGTAATTCATTAATTTACCAGTTTCAAGTGCTTCTTTTACTGCACATTTTGGTTCCTTTAAATGAAGGCAACCTCTAAATTTACAATCTTCACTTAAAGTCGCAATTTCAGGGAAACAGTAAGACAGCTCTTCTTTTTCAATATTATCAAAGTCAAAAGAACTAAAGCCTGGAGTGTCTGCTAACAACCCCTCACATACATCAATTAGTTCTACGTGACGTGTCGTATGTTTACCCCTACCTAGACTATGTGAAATCCCACTCGTTTTTAAATTTAAATCGGGAAGTAGTGTATTGAGTAAAGTAGATTTTCCTACACCTGATTGTCCAGCTAATACACTTGTTTTATCACGTAGAATTGGATGTAAAAGCTCTATTAATGACTCATCATTTTTAAAGGTATCGATGACTTCATAGCCAACTTCTCTATAATTTTCAATAAACGGTTTTAATCCAGCTCGTTCATCATCTGAAAGTAAGTCCATTTTAGTTAAACAAATAATAGGTTTTACGTGGTAGGATTCTAATACAACTAAAAATCGATCTAATAATAGTGTACTAAAATCAGGTTCCTTTACTGAAAATACTAAAAGGGCTTGATCGACATTGGAAATTGGTGGTCTTACGAGCTCATTTTTCCGTGGGTATATTTTCATAATATACCCATCGGATTCACCTTCTTTTGTATAGTCAACAATATCTCCTACTAGTGGCGCTTCTCCACGGTTTCGAAAAACTCCTCTACCTCGACATTGCACTAATTCGCCATTATTAAAAACGTAGTAATAGCCGCTTAAAGCTTTTCGAATTTGGCCTTGAGCCATCGAACTCCTCCTTATTCGTCTAGATCGTTATAGTGTATTGTTTCAGCAGCGACAACTTTTGAGTCGACTTCAATTCGGTATGCTGCAGTCTGACCTTCTTCAATTACTAGTTCAGTCGAATATTCTAAGTCTTCATCTTCTTCAGTAATAATAAATTCATCCTCAATATTGATCATGTCACGGTTTTTATCTTCGATATAGATTCGTACATGCTGTTCAGCACCGTATTCAACTGGATCATAAGGAATTACTAAGCTTAATCGATAAATTTTGACTGGTTTCTCTGGTGGTCCTTTTGAAACAACAACTTTAATCGTTCCACCTTTTTCTAACTTTGTACCTGGTTGTGGTTCTTGTGAAACCACACTACCTGCCGGAACTTCTTCTGAATACACTTCTTCTGATATTTCAATATTAAAACCAGAAATTTTCTCGTACTCTTTTAGATTGGACTCATTGTAATTTTTTAAGTTCGCAACTTCTACTTTTTCTTTTCCAATACTTACTGTAAATGTAACCACAGTATCTTTTGCGACTACTTCTTCACCAGCTCCAGGTGATTGTTTTATGATAGTACCCGCTGGTTCATCTGAATAACTTTCTTCTTGTTTAACATCTTTAAATTCCATTTTCTCAATTAGAGATGACACTTGGCTCATTTGTTGGCCAACGTAATCTTTCATCTCCACTTTTTCGTTACCAAGGCTAATAATAATATCAATTTCAGTTCCAGCTTGACGACTATATCCAGCTTCTGGATCTGTACCTATTACTTTACCCTCTTCGATGTTTTCATCGTACTTTTCTCGCTGGTCTCCAATTTTAAAACCAGCTTCTTCTAATATAGAAATAGCTTCAATTGGATCCTTGCCTGAAACATCTGGTATTTCAATTTTATTTGGTGTTAAAAGATTAAATAGTAAAATCGCTAATAATATTAAAACGACTATTGAAGCCCCTATTATTGCAAAAATTGTCCTTTTTCCGACTTTTTTCTTTGTAGGTTCTTCTTTTGGTTGTTTTGGTGGATTTTGCTTTTCAGTTGGACGAGCTATTTTTGTATGAGCCATTTCACTAATCGGTAACGGTTCCTTAATAATCGGCATAGCCTTTGTCGCATCATTATCAAATGGTGGAACAAATTTCGGCTCGTTCATACGATTCGGGTGAAGTACAGTATCTAAATCCGCTTCCATTTCTTCTACCGAATTATATCTATGTGCTGGGTTCTTTGCTGTCGCTTTTAATACAACATTTTCAAGTGCTTGAGGTATAGATGCATCAAACGCTCGAACAGATGGTGTTTCTGATTGTAAATGTTTTAATGCAATCGATACAGCCGACTCACCTGAAAAAGGTAACTCACCTGTTAGTAATTCATATAAAACAATACCTAATGCATAAATATCTGATTTTTTGGTAGCCGTACCACCGCGAGCTTGTTCGGGTGAAAGATAGTGTACCGTACCTAGCACAGAATTGGTTTTCGTGAAACTTGTTGCACTTAATGTTGTGGAAATTCCAAAGTCTGTAATTTTACAATTACCATCTTCATCAATCAAAATATTTTGTGGTTTAATATCACGATGGATAATTTGATTTTCATGAGCATGTGCAATAGCGCTGGTTAGTTGCTTCATGATATGAACACTACGAGCTGGCGATAAAGGCGAAAACTCTTGTATGTATTGCTTCAACGTTTTGCCTTTTATATACTCCATGACAATATAGTGCATATCTCCGTCTTCTCCGACATCATAAATACTCACAATACTTGGATGCATTAGGCTAGTTGCTGAAAGGGCTTCTCGTTGAAATCTGCGTTGGGACTCTTCTTCGTTTACAGCGTCATATCTTAAAACTTTGACCGCTACATCACGATTTAATATCATGTCATGTGCTAAATATACATTAGACATTCCACCGCCACCAACAAGTTGTAATATTTTATAGCGATCATTAATTCTTTTTCCTATTATCATTATCACACCTCCTCATTACTTGTTGATAATAAAACTAGTGAAATATTGTCTTCTCCACCACTATCATTTGCTAATTGAACTAATTTTTTCCCCTTTTCTTCGATTGTCATATTTAAAGCTAAAATAGCTGACATTTCATCGACAGAGAGTTTATTGCTAAGACCATCTGAACAGATAAGTAAGAAGGATCCTTCTTCCAAAGTCACTTCATAAAAATCAGGGTCTATGTTCATCTCTGTTCCAAGAGACTTAATAATCATATTTTTACCTGGATGATTTTCTGCCTCTTCCTCACTAATCTCGCCATTTTCAACTAAAATATTGACATATGAATGATCTCTCGTAATAAGTTCTACATTGTTTTGGGTAAAATAATAAACGCGACTGTCTCCAATGTGACTAATTAAACACTTTTCATGATCGATTAAAGCAGCGATTAATGTTGTTCCCATTCCACTGCATTCTTCATTTACTAAAGAATGATTGTAAATTTTTTCATTTACTTTTTTAACTACTTCTAACATCCATCTTTTCTTTGAATGTTTCGTATCAAAATTTTTCGAAATAGCATTTTTAAATAGGTATTCCATCTCTTTAATCGCCATATCGCTAGCAACATCACCGGCATTATGTCCACCCATGCCGTCAGCTAGAATAGCAAGCTTAAAATGATCGGGGCGTTCTACAAACGCCGCCCGATCTTCATTTACTTTTCTCTTTAACCCAATATCACTTTCAACCGTGTACTTCAAAGAATCACCTCGTCTCCTGAGCTCTCTCTTTCGCTCTAAGTTGGCCACAAGCAGCATCAATGTCTGAACCATGTTCACGACGAATTGTTACATTAATTCCATTCTTCTTTAACGTTTTTTCAAAAGCAAAAATTTGGTTGCGTGGTGTACGTACATAATTACGCTCTGGAACATAGTTTACTGGAATTAAGTTCACATGGCACTTTATTCCTTTTATAAGTTTTGATAATTCTTCTGCATGTTCTACAGAATCATTTTCTCCTCCAAAAAGGCCGTATTCAAAACTTACACGTCTGCCTGTTTTTTCAGTATAGTACTTAATTGCTTCCATTAATTTTTCTAATTTATAAGCTCTTGCAATAGGCATTAACTTCTGACGTAGTTCTTGGTTTGGCGCATGTAATGACAAAGCAAAATTGATTTGCAATTGTTCATCTGCAAACTGATAGATCTTTGGAACAATTCCTGATGTGGAAACTGTGATATGACGAGCACCAATGTTTAAACCTTTTTCATGATTCACTACTTTTAAGAAGTTCATCATGGCATCGTAATTATCAAATGGTTCGCCGATACCCATGATTACAATATGAGAAACACGTTCTCCTACTTCATCTAATTTTTGTTGTACTTTTACTACTTGCTCGACGATCTCACCTGCAAGTAAATGGCGTTTTAATCCACCTAGTGTAGATGCACAGAATGTACAGCCAATTCGGCAACCAACTTGAGTTGTTACACATACCGAATTTCCATAGTCATGTCTCATTAAGACTGTTTCAATAGAATAGCCGTCTTGTAATTGGAAAAGAAACTTAATCGTTCCATCTTTAGATTCTTGGCTAATGATAGTTGAAAGAGTTGTCAATGCAAATGAAGCAGCTAATTTATCACGTAGTGGTTTGGATAAGTTTGACATTTCTTCAAAAGTCTTTACTCGTTTTTCATAAAGCCATTCATAAATTTGTGTAGCACGGAAAGGTTTTTCTCCATTCTCTTGTAACCAATCTTTTAATTCATCAAGTCGTAACGAATAAATTGATTCCTTCAGTTGTGGTTTTTCCTGCTTCTCACGGCGAACCGGTTTGTCTTCTGCTTCTTCAACTAAATCTTGTATTCGTTCGTTAAATTTATTTTCATCCATTATTACTTGGATTCTCCTTTTTTCTTGTCTTGTGCTTTTGTGCCTTCAGTAAGCTGAATTTCAGCCCCATAAAGTTGGGTTAGTTATTAGAGGGCACTGTTGCACTTTTCTTTTGAAATGCTGCGACAAAAAAGCCGTCGCTTCCAAAATCTTGTGGGAAGACTTGTAGCATTCCATTTTTTTGTTTTTCAAGTAATTCATTTGGCAAATGATCGATTGGCACAAGTTCCATTTCTGGATGAGACGTTAAAAACGCCTGAACTGTTCCTTCATTTTCCAAACGATCTACAGTACAAGTACTATAAACTAAACGGCCACCAATTTTTAATACATGTACAGCATTGTCTAGTAATTGTAATTGTATTTTGTGTAAGCTTTCAAAATCTTCCTCGCGTTTTGTATATTTAATATCTGGTTTTCTTCTCGTTACACCTAATCCCGAACATGGTGCATCAACAAGAACTGCATCGTAAGATTCTTTTTGTAACATACTAGCCGCATTTCTGCCGTCTACTGGAGCAGTTTGTATAATTTCAATTCCAAGTCGATTGCTTGTCTCATCGATTAAATCTAATTTGTGTGGATGTAAATCTGTAGCTAAAATCGATCCATTATTTTTCATTATTTCAGCTAAATGAGTTGTTTTACCACCTGGTGCTGCACACATATCTAATACACGAGAGCCTTCTTTTGGATGTAATACGTTTGCAGGCATCATGGAGCTTTCATCTTGTATTGTGATGAACCCATTTTTAAAGCAATCTGTATGGGTAACTTGTCCACTCATTATATGGATACATTCAGGCATTAAATTACTTGCTTTTGCCTGAACTCCTTCTTCTTCTAGCAGTTTCACAACCTCTTGAGCATTAGATTTCAACGAATTCACACGAACAGTTAATGTTGGTGGAACGTTATTTTCTTTCAACATGTTAGTTGTGACTTCAATTCCATACGATTCGATTAATCTGTTAACTAACCATTCTGGATGGCTCGTTTCAATAGACAACTTTTTAATAGGATCTTCAATTTCATCTAGTGAGCGTAAGCCTTGTCTTTGAATAGAACGAAGTACTCCATTCACCATAGAAGCAATTCCTTTATGCCCTCTTTTTTTAGCAATTTCAACAGCCTCATTAACTGCTGCATGCGCTGGAATTCGCGATAAGTAAACTACTTGATAAAGCGAAAGTCGTAGTAGCCATCTTACCCATAAATCTATTTTCGTTCGGACAAAAGGCTCTAAGTAATAGTCGAGCGTATATTTATACTGCAACGTACCGTACGTAATTTCTGTTAGTAATGCTCGATCTTTCGCATCTAGTTTGTATTTTTTTATCGTTTGATTCAATAATAAATTACTGTACGCTTGGTTTTTATCGACTGCTAAAAGAATCGTTAAAGCTGCATCGCGTACATTACCATCCCAAATCTGAACTTTCTTTTTTGATGTCATTCAAATTTGTCCCCAATCTGTAATTTCGAACCTGTTCCACGTAAATATTCTTCGGCTGTCATTCGCTTTTTACCAGCAGGTTGCAAATCAAGAATGGCTAAAGTTTGTCCATCTCCAGTACTAATTTCGAATTGATCTTTATCAATTTTCACAACCGTACCAGGTTCTTTGTTTGACTTAGTAGTCCCTACTTGTGCCCACCAAATTTTCACGTTTTCTCCATTCAACGTTGTGTAAGCAACCGGCCATGGGTGAAGGCCACGTACTTGGTTATATATTGTACGAGCATTATTTGACCAATTAATACGTTCTTGCTCACGTGAAATGTTATGGGCAAAAGTAGCCTCTTCTTCATTTTGTAGAATTCGCTCATTTGTCCCAGCAACAATAGTAGGTAATGTTTCTTTTAATAAGTCTCTACCTACGATACTTAGTTTTTCAAACATTCCACCAGTATGATCTGATTCTTCAATCGCAATTTCTCTTTGCGAAATGATATCACCTGCATCAAGCTTTTCTGCCATATACATAATTGTGATGCCAGTTTTAGTTTGTCCATCTACTATCGCTTGATGTATCGGTGCTCCACCACGATATTTAGGCAATAAAGAGGCATGAACGTTAATGCAACCTAAAGGTGGTGAATCTAATAATTCCTTTGGTAAAATTTGACCGAATGCAGCAGTTACAATAATATCAGGCTGTAACGCAATTATTTCTTTCAACTCTTCTGAATTTCTTAATTTCTCAGGTTGAATGACTGGTAAGCCAAGTCGAAGTGCTTCTTCTTTCACAGGAGGAGGAGTTAATACTTTTTTTCTTCCAACTGGACGATCTGGTTGTGTGACAACAGCTAAGATTTCATATCCTTCCTCATGCAACATCGTTAAAATGGGTACCGAAAATTGAGGTGTTCCCATAAAAACAACTTTAGTCATTACTCTCCCTCCTCTTCCTCTGAATACATAGCTTCTAACTCTTCTTCTGTAACAACTCGAATTATTTTAGAATCAAATAAAACTCCATCTAAATGATCAATTTCATGTAAAACTGCTCGTGCATCAAATCCAACAGCTTCTACTTCATATACTCTTCCTTCTCGGTCACATGCTTCAAATTTCACATAGGTTGGTCTTTCAACTTCACCAAATAGACCTGGGAAACTTAAGCAACCCTCTATGTCGACTTCCTTACCATCCACTTCAATGACAGTAGGATTGATCATCTCTAAAATTGCTCGTTCTTCGCCCATTTCAACAATAGCAACGCGTAATGGGACATTTATTTGAGGAGCTGCGATTCCAACCCCATCGTATTCAACCATCGTGTCATATAAATCATCAAGTAGTGTAATAATATCTTCATTTATTTCTGTCACTTCATCGCATTTTTGCGTTAATATTGCGTTTGGATGTTTGACTACTTCTCTAATTGCCATTCGTTAAATAACCTCTTTTCTAAATCAAATACACCTAGCGAACTTGTGACTGTTGCAAATTCTTCGGAGTTTAAATGAAATTTATATTTGTTAGATGGATGAGGGGTTTAAATCAACAGAAAGCTGAATCCCTTTTTTAATCCAATCCGACCTGTAAATTTTAATAAGTTGAATAAATGTATCAATTAAGTTTGGTTCTACTTTGTATTTTATCAAACATTGATATCTATATCTATTTTGTATACGACTAATACTAGAAGCTGTTGGACCAATGATTGATACATTAAATGATAAGTTTGAACGGAGATAATCTACCGCTTTTCCTGCATATTCACTCGCCATTAATACATCTTCATGAGAGACTTGTATAAGTGCAAGATAATAATAAGGTGGATAACCTGCTTGATGTCTCATCATCATTTCACGTTCATAAAACGGTTCATATAGTTGTACTTTCGAAAGCTCGATTGCGTAATGCTCAGGTGTATAAGATTGTATAATGACCTCACCTGGTAAAGTATGTCGTCCTGCTCGTCCACTTACCTGCGTTAATAATTGGAACGTTTTTTCTGCAGCACGAAAATCAGGTAAATGAAGAGAAGTATCCGCGCTTAATACACCGACAAGGGTAATATTCGGAAAGTCTAAGCCTTTTGCAATCATTTGCGTACCTAGTAAAATATCAGCTTTCCCTTCTCCAAACATTTCTAAAATTTGTTCATGAGAACCTTTCGTTCTTGTAGTATCAACATCCATACGAAGTACTCTAGCTTCGGGGAATAGTTTAGCGATTTCTTCTTCTACCTTTTGTGTTCCAGTTCCAAAATAACGAATATGATCACTTTGACATTCTGGACAAATCGTTGGGACTCGCTGTTCAAAGCCGCAATAATGACATTTTAGTTTTTCATTTGCTCTGTGATAAGTAAGTGAAATGTCACAGTTCTCACATTGAACGACTGTTCCACAATCTCTACACATAACAAATGATGAATAACCTCTACGATTTAAAAACAACACCATTTGTTCTTTTCTCATTAATCTTGTTTGAATTGCTTCAACTAAAACTTCTGAAAACATAGAGCGATTGCCATTTTTTAATTCCTCACGCATATCAACTATTTGAACTTCAGGTAATAAAGAGTGGCTAACTGCACGATTTTTTAACGTGAGTAATGTATATACTTTTTTCTTTGCTCTCGCAAATGATTCTAACGACGGTGTTGCACTACCTAAAATGACTGGACATTGATGGTATTTACTGCGCCAAATAGCAACGTCTCTTGCATGATATCTAGGTGTATCTTCTTGTTTATATGTAGACTCATGTTCTTCATCAATAATGAAAATCCCTACATTTTGAAACGGAGCAAATACAGCAGAACGCGCTCCTACAACTACTTTCACTTTTCCTTCATGGATTTTTCGCCATTCATCGTATTTTTCCCCTACCGATAGACCACTGTGCATGACCGCTACTAGCTCACCAAAACGTGATCGGAATCTTTCAGTCATTTGTGGGGTTAATGAAATCTCAGGTACTAATACAATGGCTTCTTTTCCATCCTTCAAACAATGTTCAATTGCTTGTAAGTAGATTTCTGTTTTACCACTACCTGTAATTCCGTGCAATAAAAAAGTTTCGGAAGCTTTTTGATCCATTGCATTAATAATTTGACTTAAAGCAATTGCTTGCTCTTCCGTTAGATCTAAAAAACCAGTCTTCTTTACGTCTTTTGTAAAAGCATCGCGGTATACTTCTTCGTGAATATATTGTGCTGCTCCAAGCTCAATGACTGCTTGTAATACAGCATCTGAACAATTCACTTCATTTATAATTTCTTTCGGATCAAAAATTTCACCAACGTGATTAGTCATCCATTGTACGAGTAATTTTTGCTTTTTCGCTCGATCGGAAATTTCTTCTAAGACTTTAAGAAGCTCGCTCTTGGATTCGTTTATCTTCACTTTACGAACTTCTCTTATATTTCCTTTTTGCTTCACAACATTCTCAATGATTAATTGCTTTTGTTTAATTGCAATTTTTATTTCATTGAGCAAATTATCCTTTTCAAAAACTTTTAAATTCACCTTTTTCGTTTGATTGAAATAAGGTTGAAGAAGGAATGATAGTTGTTCAACATTTACGAGAAGTGAAACAATTTTTTCGTATTTAGCTCTTAAAGCAGATGGTAACATTGCCTGTAAAACATCAATTTCATAACAAATCGTTTCATGCTTAACCCATTTGGCAAGTTCAAGCATCTCACTTGTTAGTACCGGTTCTATATCAAGAAGTTTTGAAATTGGTTTTAACTTATCGATTGGAATATCTGTTTCGTTTTTTAAAGCTACAACAAAACCGAGTACATCCCTAGGACCAAACGGCACCTTCACACGGCTACCACTTTCAATAAGTGATTGCATATGCTCTGGAATAACATAATCAAATGGCCGATCAACAGGATAAGCTGCTACATCGACAATGATTTCCGCGATTTTGTAATTCATAGTGAAGTCGCTTCTCTTTCGAAATGCTCTAACACTAATTGGGTAATTTTTTCAGGTTCTTCTAATCGACCTTTCCCAACATAGCCACAAGCTAAATATCCTTCAGAAGGTTCAATGAACTTACACCCATCTTCGGCTAGTCGCGCAATATTACGTTTAATTGCTGGATGGTCGTACATATGAACATTCATTGCAGGGGCAATCCATACAGGACTCGTTGTTGCAAAATATGTAGTTGTGATCATATCATCAGCGATTCCATTAGCAAATTTGCCAATAATATTAGCAGTTGCTGGAGCTACGATGACCAAGTCTGCCCAGTCCGCTAAATCGATATGAGCAATTTTACTTGAAACTTTTTCATCAAAAGTATCAAAATAAACATCATTTTTTGACATCACTTGAAAACTAAGAGGTGTAACAAATTTTTGCGCAGATTCAGTCATCATTACTTTAACGGTGATGCCTGCTTGAGTTAGCTTACTAACAAGTGCAACTGCTTTATAAACTGCAATTCCACCCGAAACACAAAGTAAAACATTCCGATTTTGCATACATTTCCACCCTTTCAAATGATAAGCTCCCAAAGAATTTTCTCCGGGAGCTACAACTTTTGCTTATTAAATATTTAGAAAATTAAATTTCATCTTGGTAAACTGTTGATGCATCTTGCTTTTCTTTCGTCAATGAACCAGCTGCAATTTCTTCTAAAGCTTTACCTACTGGTTTATAAGATACATAAGAGCCTAATTTTTCATTTCCTTGTTCTTGCATTTGACGAGCTCTTTTTGAAGCAAGACTTACAAGGGAATATTTTGAATCGATTTTATTTTTTAATGAATCAATAGATGGGTATAACATAGGTTTATTCTCCTCTCAACATGGACAAGTATAATTTTTCAACACGTTCTCTACGACAATGTTCAGCAATGATTATGGCATTTATTTTTTCACATGCTTTTTGTATTTCGTCATTTTCAACGACATAATCGTACAAACTCATCATTTCTAATTCTTCTCTTGCAGTAGCAATGCGTTTTTGAATAATATCTTCTGTTTCAGTACCGCGTGTAATAAGTCGATTTTGCAATTCGGAAATACTAGGCGGTGCAAGGAAGATAAATAATGCGTCAGGGGCTTTTTCACGAATTTGAGCGGCACCTTGCACTTCGATTTCTAAAAAGACATCTCTTCCTGCATCTAATGTTTGATTAACATATTCAAGTGGTGTTCCATAATAATTCCCAACAAATTCGGCATGTTCAAGTAATCCACCAGATTTTATTAATGCTTCGAATTCTTCACGGGTTTTAAAGAAATAATCTACACCGTCTACCTCACCCTCACGAGGCTTACGTGTTGTCATTGATACTGAATATTCATAATTTGTATCTGGTTGCGAAAACAGTTCTTTTCTTACTGTACCTTTACCTACTCCAGAAGGGCCAGATAGAACAATTAATAAACCGCGTTCTTTTCTCATATGTCCAATACTCCCTCCTATATACTTCAATCATTTCTCGATAATTATTCGATATTTTGGACTTGTTCTCGCATTTTTTCTAATATTGTTTTGGATTGTACAACAGCCACAGAGCATTCTGTTGATTGATTTTTAGAGCCAATCGTATTGATTTCCCTTAATATTTCTTGCATTAGAAAATCAAGCTTACGTCCAATGGAAGAATTCTCATTCAATGTATCCACTAATTGTTGAAAATGACTCTCTAGACGATCTAACTCTTCAGAAATATCAACTCGTTCAGCATATAAAGCAACTTCCGCCAGTATTCGATCATCAAAAGTGTCTGTTTCAGTAATTTCTTTTATTCTCTCCATTAACTTAACTCTATATTTTTCTACAGCCTGAGGTGAGAACTTTCGAATTAGTTGAATTTGTTGTAACAGCTCATCTTTATATTGTAACAAAAATGACTTTAATTGTTTACCTTCACATTCTCTCATTTCAATTAATTGTTCACAAGCTTCCTTTAAAGCATTTTCAAATGCAATTTTTAAGCTCTCTAGCGGAACTTCATTTTTTTCATAAAGGATTGCATTATCTAAAGAAAGTATTTCCTGCATAGACCATTTGTCTTTTATAGGCAATGACTTTTCTAGTTGCTCTTTTACTTCTTTATAGGCATCTATTACTGGCCAATTAATCTGAACTTGAAATGAAGATTGTTCTTGCATTTTTACGTTGATCGTTATGTCTATTTTCCCACGGCTGACATTTTGAGATAACATTTTTTTCGCTTGCATCTCAATTCCAATCCATTCTTTAGGAAACTTGGAATGAATTTCAAGAAAACGATGATTGACTGAACGAACTTCAACCGTTAGTTGGAAATCATCCGTCGTTGTGACTCCCCTGCCGAAACCAGTCATACTACGTACCAAGGCCCGTCACACCTTTCTGTATAATGTTCCAATTATAACACATGTATTGTAAATTATAACTTAACTTATAGTAGAATTGCACTTACTTGATAGAAAAAATATGTCATTTTTCTTAAGTAAGGAAATCTTACACATCTTTCTGAAAAAAATTATATAATGATATTTGATTAAATAGAGAAACGGGGAATATATCATGGCATTTGATGGATTGTTTACTTTTGCTTTATCCAAACAGTTAAACAAACTTCTATCAGGACGAATTACAAAAATCCACCAACCAAATGCACTAGAAGTAATACTTCATGTTCGGGCAAATGGAGAAAATCATAAATTGTTATTTTCAATCCATCCTTCTTATGCTCGAGTTCATTTGACGGAACAAGCAATTGACAATCCTAGTGAACCACCTATGTTTTGTATGCTACTAAGAAAACATTTAGAAGGTGGCTATATTCAAAAGGTTCAAACTGAAGACTTTGAGCGAGTCATTACATTTGAAATTGAAAGTAAAAACGAGATTGGTGATACGGTCTTTCGTAAACTTACAATAGAAATTATGGGACGACATAGTAATTTCATTTTAATAGATAGTGGAACTGAAAAAATTATTGATAGCTTGAAGCATTTACCACCTTCACTAAATAGTTATCGAACTGTTTTACCTGGACAACTTTATATCGCACCACCCGCGCAAAATAAAGTAAATCCATCTACTATTTCAGATGATGAATTAAAAGCATTCTTTGCGGACGAGAAGACTGCAAAAGAAGTAGTGGAACATTTTAAAGGGTTTTCGACTACACACGCGAACGAATTACTATTTAGAATTAAACAAGGGGATCCTGTAAAGAGTTTCCATTCCTATATGAGTGAAATCATTAGAGCGGCAAATCCTACTTATTTAGAGTTGAACGGAAAAACATACTTTTCACCAACAAAGCTAACCCATCTATCCGACGAAGGTACAACTTTTAACAATTTAAGTGAGTTATTAGACCGTGTATTTTATGCACGTGCCGAACGAGATCGGGTAAAACAGCAGGCTGGTGACTTAGAACGTTGGATCCAAAATGAAGTAAATAAATTAAAACTAAAACTTAAAAAACTTCAAAAGGAATTAGATAACGCTTCTAAATTAGATAAATACCAACTATATGGTGAACTTTTAATGGCGAACCTTTATAACTTTGAAAAAGGTTTAAAAGAAGTAACCGTGGTTAATTACTACAGTGAAGATGAAGAAAAAATTACCATTCCATTAAGCGAGAGAAAAACTCCAATTGAAAATGCACAAAGTTATTATACAAAATACAATAAAGCTAAAAATGCATTGGTAATGGTTCAAGAACAAATTGAAAAGACGAAACAAGAAATCGATTATTTCGAAATGCTCACTGCTCAAGTAGAACAGGCTGCACCAGGTGATATCGAAGAAATCCGAGAAGAGCTTGCAGAACAAGGGTATTTAAGAATGCGCGCTTCAAAGAAAAAGAAAAAACCGACAAAGCCTGAACCAGAAAAATTCATCTCATCTTCTGGGATTGACATATCTGTCGGCAAAAATAATAAACAAAATGATTATTTAACATTTAAACTCGCGAAGAAATCAGACATTTGGCTCCATACAAAAGATATTCCAGGATCGCATGTCGTTATTCATTCTAGTGAGCCGGATGAAACAACTTTATTTGAAGCTGCTACACTAAGTGCTTATTTCAGTAAAGCTCGGGAATCCTCATCAGTCCCTGTTGACTACACTGAAATCCGTCAGGTGAAAAAACCAAACGGCTCCAAACCTGGTTTTGTTATCTATTTTGAACAAAAAACATTGTTTGTAACGCCGGATGAGGATTTAGTAATAAAACTTAAGAAGAAATAGTGAAGGAAGGCTTGTCTTTAGTTGGGACAAGCCTTTTTTATTTGGCGAAATACATTTAGGATAGGAAGGTGTAAATATATCCATAATCTGGTATAGTGGTAGATAATAGTAAACTCTCAAAGGAGCGATTATTTTGAGCACATTTCAAATAAGCCATGCCTCTGCAGTTCTTCTTTCAACGTTATTATCTCCATTATTATATTTCATGTTTAATATCACTTTTTATGGTGGGTCCATTGAAGATTTTGCAATGATTGCGCTTATCTTACTTATGTTTTATCTAGGACCTATTTTTCTTGTTGTCGGTCCATTAGTTGGCATTATTGTGCATTTTAAAGTGCGTTTTTTCTATATGAAACTAATTATTTATTTAATAGCAGGCTTTTTGTGTGGAGGATTGTTTTATTTAGTGAGAGATAACGACGGTGGAGATATCTGGTGGTATTTGGTGTTTGGATTATTTGCCGGACTTGTTTACTTCTTGATTCAATTCTCTGTTGAAGCAATTGTTAGGAAGTTTAAGTTTGATTATTGATTCGGTGTAGCTGCGTGCGAAATTCTGGATTTGGATGTTTATTAAGTTGTTAAATGTGGATTTTCATATGTTATTGTGTAAAAAATTTCATTTTTATAGCCAAAATCTAATTTTGCCCGCTGATAGATACCCTAAATAAATATCTTGTTTGATAGTGTTGATTTTATTTTCTCCTTCTATAAAAATAGTTAATAGAACTACTTTATTGAAGGACGTGTTAAAAAATTGATAGTAAAATCTAGGAAAAAATCTGGTGAATTACTAATTCTTGATTCGTTAAATAAAAGAATGGAACTTAACGAAAAATATAAATCTCGCTTATATACTCTACAAAAAGGATATGAAGGTGAAGTACTTTTTGAGTCTTACATTGCAAAACAGCAATCATGTTGCTTTGTGCTAAGCGATTTATTTCTTCTATCTAATAGCACTCATTTTCAATTAGATTCCATAATTATTACATTGGATAAAATACATCTCTTTGAAGTAAAAAACATTGAAGGCGATTATTATTACGACACCACCACAGATCGAATTTCTTCAGTCACAAAAGAAATACTCAACCCTTTCTCCCAAGTCGTTCGAGCTGAAATGTTATTAAGGCAATTGTTACTGGTGCACAATATTCATTTACCAATCGATTACAACGTTGTTTTTATCAACCCAGAATTCATGTTATATAATGCCCCGTCAAATAAACCATTTATATTCCCCACTCAGGTTAACCGCTATCTAAAACAGTTCAGCAACAAAGCTTTGGATAATCCAAATAAAAATCGTCATGTCGCAGAAAAATTACTATCACTTCACACATCAGATTCAAAGTTTTGGCAGATTCCAGCTTATGTGTATGGTGATCTTAAAAAAGGGATTACTTGTGAAATATGTCGTTCATTTATGATTAAAATTGAGGGGCAGAGTTGTGTTTGTGAGAGATGTGGGTATCGGGAACTAGTTTCTAGTGCTGTAATGAGAAGTGTTGAAGAGTTGAAGTTACTCTTTCCGGAAGAAAAGATAACGACGAATTTGGTGTTTGATTGGTGTCGGGGGATTGTGAGTAGTAGGACTATACTACGGATATTAGAACGCAACTTTACAAAGATAGGAAAAACTCGAGCTGCATACTTTATATAAGTATTGT
Source organism: Ureibacillus sp. MALMAid1270 (assembly GCF_049202975.1). Classification (NCBI taxonomy): domain Bacteria; kingdom Bacillati; phylum Bacillota; class Bacilli; order Caryophanales; family Caryophanaceae; genus Ureibacillus; species Ureibacillus sp. MALMAid1270. The sequence continues at coordinate 151,422 of NZ_JBMIRP010000099.1, forward strand.
GCAGAGATCAGTGTCCTTTATTTTGACAGCTTTGAGCTGATTCTTTGATTTTTGTCTAAATATTTCCTTTATTTTGACAACTTCATGCGGATTCTTAACATTCTGTCTAAATAACGGCTTTATCTTGAAAACTTTATGCGGATTCTTTGATTTCTGTCTAAATAAGGGCATTATCTTGACAACTTTTCGTGGATTCTTTGATTTCTGTCTAAATAACGGCTTTATCTTGAAAATTTTATGCGGATTCTTTGATTTCTGTCTAAATAAGGGCATTATCCTGACAACTTTTCATGGATTCTTTGATTTTTGTCTAAATAACTGCTTTATCTTGACAACTTAATCCGGATTCTTTGATTTTTGTCTAAATATCTCCTTTATTTTGACAACTTTATGCGGATTCTTTGATTTATGTCTAAATAAGGGCATTATCCTGACAACTTTTCGTGGATTCTTAAAATTCTGTCTAAATTACTGCTTTATCTTGACAACTTAATCCGGATTCTTTGATTTCTGTCTAAATAACTCCTTTATTTTGACAACTTTATGCGGATTCTTTGATTTCTGTCTAAATAAGCGCTTTATCTTGACAACTTTTCGTGGATTCTTAACATTCTGTCTAAATAACTCCTTTATTTTGACAACTTTATGTGGATTCTTAACATTCTGTCTAAATAACGGCTTTATCTTGACAACTTAATCCGGATTCTTTGATTTCTGTCTAAATAACTGTTTTATTTTGACTACTTTGTGCGCTTTCTTAGATTTCTGTCTAAATAAGCCTCCATTCCCCAAACAAAATAAAGGGTGCACTTACTTTAGATAAGTAAATGCACCCATATAAACTATATATTAAATTCAATGTTCAAAACGGGACTAGTATTTTGCACTATTCCCTACGAACACTATCTCCTACAACTTCCCAGCCTTCAAATCCGCATGCCATCCTTTTAGGAATGGCACTTGATCTTCTGAGATTGTTCCTGTCTCGATAGCTGCTTCTACTAGATAGTCGAAGTTTGTTAGGCTTACATATTTTACGCCGATTTCTTCAAAAGCTGCTTCAGCTCTTGGTAGATTGTATGTATACACGCAAACTACTCCTACTACTTCACAGCCTGCGTTGCGTAGAGCTTCGACTGCTGTAATAGAAGAACCGCCTGTTGAGATGATGTCTTCAACGACTACTACTTTTTGTCCTGCTTCAATTTTTCCTTCGATTTGATTGCCACGACCGTGTTCTTTTGCTTTAGAGCGAACATATACCATCGGCAATTCTAATATATCGGAAACCCATGCAGCATGAGGAATTCCAGCAGTTGCTGTTCCTGCTACTACTTCTGTCTCAGGGAACACTTCTTTAATTTTTAAAGCTAATCCTTTAGCTATTTCTTTACGAGCAACAGGGTCTGAAATTGTTAAACGAGTGTCGCAGTAAATAGGAGATTTGATTCCTGATGCCCATGTGAATAAATCTATTGGGTTTAATTCTACTGCACCGACTTTAAGCATTGCGTGTGCTATATTGTTTTCTAATGTCATATTATTTCTCCTCCCATAATTCAACGACTTTTTTATAGGCGATTAATGGATTCTCTGCCTTAGTAATTGCTCGTCCAACAACGATTAGTGATGAACCATTTTTACGCGCATAATCCGGTGTTGCAACGCGTTTTTGATCATGGCTTTCACCGCCAGCTAAGCGGATACCAGGTGTGACTCTTAAAAACTCTTCACCACAAGCTTCTGCGATTGCTGCAGCCTCATGAACGGAACATACAACTCCGTCCAAACCTGCTTGTTTTGTAATCTTTGCATAATGAAGAACTGATTCAATTAATGGCAATTGAATTTTTTGTTGTTGCTGCATTTGCTCCTCTGTAGTTGAAGTTAATTGAGTTACAGCAATTAAACGAGCTCGAGATGAACCTGATTGAGTACCTGCTTCTAATCCCTCAAGTGCACCTTCCATCATGTCAATTCCACCAGCTGCATGAACATTTACTAAATCTACACCAAGACGTGCTAATCCTTTCATCGCAGATTTCACTGTGTTTGGAATATCATGAAGTTTTAAATCTAAAAAAACATCGTGGCCAAGATCTTTTACGGCAGCAACAATACTTGGACCTTCTTGTAAATAAAGTTCCATGCCAATTTTAACGAACAACTTTTCATCAAATTGGTTCAAAAATTGTAAAACGTCTTTCTCGTTAGGAAAATCTAATGCGATTATCGGTTTGTTATTCATTAGCGGTGGCTCCTTCCAATAATGTCACGAATTCGTTTAACACCTAATTCATCAAGTTTCTTTGGAAGTTCCTCAATAATTTTTGGACAAACAAATGGGTCCACAAAGTTTGCAGTTCCAACTGCTACTGCAGAAGCACCAGCAGACATAAAATCAATTACATCTTGAGCACATGTAACGCCGCCCATGCCGATAATTGGTATATCTACCGCTTTATAAACTTCATAAACCATACGAATTGCAACAGGTTTCACTGCTGGACCAGAAAGTCCTCCGGTACCATTAGCTATAACTGGTTTACCAGTATGTTCATCTAAACGCATGCCGACTAATGTATTAATCATCGTGATTCCATCTGCTCCGCCAATTTCTACTGCTTGGGCTATTTCAACGATGTTTGTCACGTTTGGTGACAATTTCACATAAACCGGAACTTTTGAAACTGCTTTTACAGCTTCAACCAATTGTCGCGCAATGACTGGATCTGTTCCGAACGTAATCCCTCCATGCTTTACATTTGGGCAAGAAATATTAAGCTCTAGTGCTTTTACATTTGGAGCAGTTGAAATTTTTCTCGAAACATCTACATAATCCTCTAAGACAGATCCTGCAACATTTGCAATAATTGGCACATCGTAACGTTCTAACCACGGTAATTCATCAGCCATAACTTTTTCTAAACCAGGATTTTGAAGACCAATCGCATTTAGCATACCTGCAGGTGTTTCTGCAACACGTGGAGTTGGATTTCCGAATCTTGGCTCAACAGTTGTTGCCTTAATCATGATTGCGCCAAGCTTTGATAAATCATAAAGATTGGCAAACTCTTTTCCGAATCCGAAGCAACCGGAAGCTGGCATAATTGGGTTTTTTAAATCTAATCCAGGAAGTTGGATACTTATATTACTCATAGCTTCACAACTCCTTTCGCAAATACTGGGCCGTCTGAGCAAACTTTCACATAATCTTTTTCAATAATTTCAGTTGTTTTACATACGCATGCAAAGCACGCACCGATTCCGCAACCCATACGTTCTTCAAATGATAAGAAACCTTGTTTATCTGGATAGAAACTTTCAAGTGCTCGTAACATCGGTAGTGGACCACAAGCGTAGAAAGTATCAAATTCTGGAGTTAATTCTTCAAGTAGATCTGTTACGAATCCTTTTGTTCCATATGTACCATCGACTGTTACATAATGTGTTTCACCTAAAGCAGTGAATTTTTCTTCATAGAAAGCTACATCTTCTGTAGCAAATCCGAAAACATGAATCGTGCGAACATTTCTTTTATTTAGTTGCTTAGATAATTCGTACAATGGTGGAACACCAATTCCTCCACCTACTAATAATGCGATTCCACCTTCTTTTACTCCGTCTAATGGAAAACCATTACCTAATGGTCCAAGTACATCGACTTCATCACCAATTTGCTTTTGAGATAAAATTTCTGTACCACGGCCTTCAGCACGATAAATAAGAGTAAATTCATTTGCTTCTTTATTAATATTTGCGATACTTATTGGTCTTCTAAGTAAAGGCTCGAAGGAATCAGATACGCGAACATGAACAAATTGTCCAGGATTTGAATCCTGAACAATTTCTCCTTGCAAAGTTACTTCAAATATATTTTTCGCTATTTTTTCTTGCTTTACAACCGCCATTCTCTCTTGTTGTATCATGGATCATTAAACCTCCGCTTTTGGCATTTCTTCTGCTGAAAATGTCATTGATTCGATTACTCCTAACATAGCTTCAGCAGTATCTAGTGAAGTTAAACATGGAATGCCATTTTCTACTGATTCACGACGAATTCGGAAACCATCACTAGCAGGTTGTTTTCCTTTTGTTAATGTGTTGATGACAAGTTGTGTCTCTCCATTTTGGATTACATCTAATAATGTTTTTTCTTTGGAACCTATTTTTCCAACTACATCAGCATAAATACCTGCTTCTGCAAATCTTTTTGCTGTTCCTTCAGTTGCCATAATACGGTATCCAACTGCGTTGAAGCGTTTTGCTAAACCAATTGCTTCTTCTTTATCTTTGTCTGACACTGTAAATAGTACAGTACCGTATGTTTTAACCTCTGTACCAGCTGCAACAAAGCCTTTATATAATGCTTTTTCAAAAGATACATCTTTCCCCATTACTTCACCTGTTGATTTCATTTCAGGTCCAAGTGTAATGTCTACACGACGTAATTTTGCAAAACTGAATACTGGTACTTTAACAAATACGCCTTTTTGTTCTTTTGCAAGGCCTGGTTCATATCCTTGTTCAATAATTGACTTTCCTAAAATAGCTTTTGTAGCAATATTCGCCATCGGAATGTTAGTAATTTTACTTAAGAATGGTACTGTACGGCTTGAACGTGGGTTTACTTCAATTACATAAATTTCACCTTTTGAAAGTACATATTGAATGTTCATTAAACCGATAATACCTAAACCTTTTGCTAAACGAGTTGTGTAATCAACTAATGTAGCTTTTTGTTCTGAAGTTAACTTTTGCGGCGGATAAACCGAAATTGAGTCACCAGAGTGAACACCTGCACGTTCTACGTGTTCCATAATTCCTGGGATTAATACATTTTCACCATCGCAAATTGCGTCTACTTCAATTTCTTGACCAGTTAAGTAACGGTCTACTAATACTGGATGATCTGGTGACGCTTCAACAGCGTTTTCCATGTAATGAATAAGTTCTTCTTCGTTGTAGACAATTTCCATTGCACGACCACCAAGTACATAAGAAGGACGTACAAGTACAGGGAATCCAAGTTTTTTACCGATTGCTACTGCTTCATCAGTTGATACAGCCGTTTCCCCTGGAGGTTGTGGAATACCAAGTTCGCGTAATGTTTGCTCGAACTTATCACGGTTTTCAGCACGGTCGATATCTTCAAGGCTTGTTCCTAAAATTTTCACGCCATTTGCTGCTAATTTATCAGCTAAATTGATCGCCGTTTGACCACCAAATTGAACAACTACACCAATCGGTTTTTCTAAATCAATGATGTGCATAACGTCTTCAATTGTTAATGGCTCAAAGTAAAGTTTGTCTGAAATTGAGAAGTCCGTAGACACTGTTTCAGGATTTGAGTTAATAATAATTGCTTCATAGCCTGCTTCTTGGATTGCCCATACTGAGTGAACAGTCGCATAGTCAAACTCAACCCCTTGACCGATACGAATTGGACCAGATCCTAGAACAATTACGGAAGGTTTGTCTGTTACGATTGATTCATTTTCTTCTTCATATGTTCCGTAGAAATATGGTGTTTGAGATTCAAACTCTGCCGCGCAAGTATCAACCATTTTATATACTGGGATAATGCCGTTTTCTTTTCGGAAAGCATAGATTTCTTCTTGTGAAGTTCCCCAAAGTTCAGCAATCTTTTTATCTGCAAATCCGATACGTTTAGCTTGTCGAAGAATCGCTACATCATTCTTATTCTCAGCAAGTGTTTTTTCCATCTCAATGATGTTTTGTAATTTGTTTAAGAACCAAAAATCAATTTGAGACCACTCATGAATTTGCTCAACTGAAACGCCTCGACGTAATGCTTCGCCGATGAAGAATAAACGTTCATCTCCCGCTTTACGAATACGTTTTTCAATCCATTTATCTGACTGTTCTTCAGCATGTTTTAATTCGATATGTACATGCCCAGTTTCTAGAGAACGAACAGCTTTTAAAATCGCTTCTTCAAAGTTGCGACCTAATGCCATTACTTCACCAGTTGCTTTCATTTGAGTTCCTAAATTACGTTTTGCAGATTCAAATTTATCGAATGGCCAGCGAGGAATTTTTGCTACGATGTAGTCAAGTGCTGGTTCGAAGTCTGCATAAGTTGAACCTGTTACTGGGTTAATAATTTCATCTAATGAAAGACCTACAGCGATTTTTGCTGCAAGCTTTGCAATCGGATAACCAGTAGCTTTTGAAGCTAATGCCGATGAACGAGATACACGTGGGTTTACTTCAATTACATAGTATTTAAAGCTATTTGGATCTAATGCAAGTTGAACGTTACATCCACCTTCGATTTTTAGAGCGCGAATAATATCTAAAGAGATATTACGTAACATTTGATATTCACGGTCAGATAAAGTTTGAGAAGGTGCTACTACTATTGAGTCACCAGTATGAATTCCTACTGGGTCGAAGTTTTCCATGTTACATACAACGATTGCATTATCTTTTGAGTCACGCATTACTTCGTATTCAATTTCTTTGAAACCTGCAATCGATTTTTCTAGTAAACATTGTGTTACTGGGCTATATTTAAGACCGCTTTGTACGATTTCTTCAAGTTCTTGATCGTTATTACAAATACCTCCTCCAGTACCACCAAGAGTGAATGCAGGACGTACGATAACTGGGTAACCAATTCTCTCAACAAAAGCTTTTGCTTCAGCTAAATTGTGAATGATATCAGACTCAGGTACTGGTGCACCTAATTCATACATTAAATTACGGAATAAATCACGGTCTTCTGCTTTATGGATGGCATCCAGTTTTGTACCTAAGATTTCAATATTTAATTCATCTAAAATACCTGAGTTTTGAAGTTCAATTGCCATATTTAATCCTGTTTGACCACCAAGAGTTGGCAGGATAGCATCTGGACGTTCTTTTCTTAAAATTCGTGATACAAACTCTAAAGAAATTGGCTCGATATAAACTTTATCTGCAATCTCAGTATCTGTCATGATTGTAGCAGGGTTAGAGTTAATTAGAATAACTCGGTAGCCTTCCTCTTTTAATGAAAGACAAGCTTGTGTTCCTGCGTAGTCAAATTCAGCAGCTTGACCAATAATAATCGGTCCTGATCCAATAACTAAAATTGTTTCGATATCTGTACGTTTAGGCATGTTGTATCTCCTTCCCTGCGTTAGCTTCCATTAATTCAATGAATTCATCAAATAAGTGATTTGAATCTTCTGGTCCTGGTGAAGCTTCCGGGTGATATTGTACTGTAAATACAGGATATTTCTTATGGCGTAATCCTTCCACTGTTCCATCATTTAATGCAACGTGAGTTACTTCTAGATCTGTTCCTTCTAGAGAATTAGCGTCAATGGCATATCCATGGTTTTGTGATGTAATTTCCGTACGTCCAGTTCTTAAATCCTTAACTGGGTGATTCGCTCCGCGGTGTCCAAATGGTAATTTGAAGCTTTTCGCACCACTTGCTAATGCAAATAGTTGATGACCTAAACAAATACCGAAAATTGGCACTTTTCCAATTAGTTCACGAATCGTTTCAATTCCTTCAATTACGTCTGCTGGGTCCCCAGGTCCATTTGAAAGCATAACACCATCTGGATACCAAGCTAAAATTTCTTCTGCAGTTGTGTTGTATGGTACGACCAATACGTCACAATTACGTTTATTTAGTTCTCGTAAAATACCATGTTTCATACCGAAATCCATTAATACAACACGTTTTCCACGTCCTGGACTTGGATAAGCTGTTTTTGGAGATACTTCACGAACATGATTTGTTATAAGAGGTGTCGATTGTAGTTTTGTTACAACTTCCTCCACATTTACTTCTGCACCTGCTTCTGTCAAAATCGCACGTACTGCCCCTTTTGAACGAATAATACGCGTTAATTTACGTGTATCGATTCCTTCGATACCAGGAATCTCTTTCGAAGTTAAGTACTCATTTAGAGTAAGATCTGAGCGGAAGTTGGATGGATGTTTTGCAAGTTCACGAACAACCATTCCTCGAATGCTAGGATTGATGGCTTCAAAGTCATCACGGTTTATTCCATAATTTCCGATTAACGGATAAGTAAAAGTTACAATTTGTCCATAAAATGAAGGATCTGATAATGTTTCTTGGTAGCCAGTCATCCCTGTTGTAAATACTACCTCTCCTTGAGAAGCTTGATCACTTCCGAACGCTATACCGTTAAACACTGTTCCATCTTCTAAAATTAACATTCGCTCTTTCATACATTTGCCTCCTGATATACAATATTACCTTCAAAAATCGTCATGATTGGCCAACCTTTTGCATTCCAACCATTGAAAGGTGTATTGCGACCTTTTGTTTCAAATTTTTCAACATCAACTACTTGCTCTTTTTGTAAATCAATAATTGTTAAATCTGCTGAAGCACCAACTTCTAATTTTCCATATGGTAAGTCGAAAATTTCTGCTGGTTTCACTGTCATCCAATCAACTAATTGTTTTAAAGTCCATTTTCCTGTCTCGACAAAGTTTGTGTACAGTAGTGGAAATGCTGTTTCAAATCCTACAATTCCAAATGGTGCACCAACCATGCCACAACATTTTTCTTCCACAGTATGTGGTGCATGATCTGTTGCAATGCAATCTATCGTTCCATCAAGTAATGCTTGGTGAAGCGAGTCTAAATCATCCTTTGCACGTAGCGGTGGATTCATCTTCCAGTTTGCGTCGTCTGAAGGGATATCCATTTCTTCAAGTAATAAGTGATGTGGACAAACCTCAGCTGTTACGCGGATTCCCGCAGCTTTTGCATCTCGCACTGCACGAACTGATTCTTTTGAAGATACGTGACAAACATGATAACGGGCACCTGCAGCTTCAGCTAATAATACGTCCCTTGCAATTTGCACAGATTCACAAATTGATGGAATACCAGGAAGTCCTAGTTCTTTATTACGCTTTCCTTCATGCATTACACCGTTGTATATAAGTGAATTATCTTCGCAGTGAGCGACAACAACTGCGTCCACTTTTGCTGCATCTTGCATTTGCTCGTACATAATAGAAGATAATTGAATTCCTATACCATCATCTGAAAATGCTACAGCACCATGTTTTTTCAATTCCTCAATATTCGTACGTTGTTCTCCTGCTTCATTCACCGTTAGAGAACCATATGGTAGTACACGCACAACTGCACTCTCTTTAATTAAATTATTAATTAAATTTAAGTTTTCGATGGAATCGGGAACTGGTTTTGTATTTGGCATTGCGCAAAGTGTTGTAAATCCACCTTTTGCTGCTGATTTTGTACCAGTTTTAATTGTTTCTTTATGCTCGAACCCTGGTTCACGTAAATGTACGTGAAGGTCTACAAAGCCGGGTGAAACAAAACAACCTTTTCCGTCGATCACTTCTGCTCCTTCTGGTTTTTCCCCACCGATCTCGGAGATTATCTTATTTTCAATCGTAATACTAGATGTTACTTGCTCTCCTAGTTCGTTTAACAGTTGTATATTTTCAATGTACTTCTTCATTATTATTCTCTTCCTTTCAAAATCGTTTCAAGAATAGCCATTCGTACAAAAACTCCATTTCGAACCTGTTCAAAAATTCTTGAACGCTCACATTCTACAAGTCCTGAAGCGATTTCGACATCTCGGTTTACAGGAGCCGGGTGCATAATGATTGCTCCTTTTTTCATTCTTGCTTCACGTTCAAATGTCAAGCCGAATTCTTCATGGTAGCTTTCTTTCGAAAAGTTTTCGTTTACTGCATGTCTTTCATGTTGAATGCGAAGTAACATGACCACATCGCTATCTTCTAAAAGTCCATCCCAAGAATGGTACGCTTCAAAATCTCCAGCCCATTCTTGCGGACATACGAAGCGAACGTTAACTCCTAGATTTTTTAACGCAATCGCATTTGATTTGGCTACACGACTGTGTGTGATATCTCCTACAATGGTTACATTTAACCCTTCAAATTTCCCGAACTCTTTATAAATTGTATATAGGTCTAATAAAGATTGAGATGGATGTTGCCCAACACCATCACCAGCATTGATGACAGCTATGTTAATGCCTTCTAATAACTCGTTAAAGTAAGCATCTTCCACTGCTCGAATAACAACTGCGTCTAAGCCAATCATTTCTAACGTTTTCACTGTGTCATACATCGTTTCTCCCTTTAATGCGCTTGAAAAGCTCGCGCTAAATGGGATAACTGTACATCCAACTTTTCTCTCCGCCATTTCAAAACTTGTACTTGTACGTGTACTTGGTTCGAAAAATAGATTTGCAACGTTGTATGATCGGTTTAATGAAGGTTGTTCACCTTTTTCAAACTCTTCTGCACGGAGTAGAATCCCAATAACCTCTTTATTAGTTAAATGTTCCATTGATAGTAAATTTCTCACTGTTGTTTGCCTCCTAGTTTTCATTACTTATAAAAATACCTCGCATTAAGCGAGGCATCAGGAGGGAAGAGAGTGAATAACATTAAGTACATTCAAACTCATATATCCCCTTTTTTGCCTCTCTGGACAATTCTTTAAAGGTTTACTTTATTTAGTTTTTATCACTAGTTTCATAGATTTCTTTTACTTCCTTTTCTCGACCAGGTAAGACTAAGTTTAATATTACCCCGACGATTGCAGCTAATGCCATTCCTTCAATTGCGAATGTCTCTGAAAATCTTAGAGCTGCTCCACCAATTCCAATTACTAATATTACTGAAGCGATAACCATGTTTCGGTTGTTACCGAAATCGATATTATTTTCAACTAGCATTCTTAAACCACTTGAAGCGATGATCCCAAATAATAGGATGGAAATACCGCCAAGTACTGCTGTTGGAATCGTTTGGATTAAAGCCATTGCTTTACCTATGAATGAGAAAAGAATCGCGAGAATTGCTGCACCTAAGATTACGTACACTGAAAATACTCGTGTAATTGCTAGTACACCGATATTTTCACCATATGTAGTTTTTGGTGGCCCACCAAGTAATGCACTTGCAAATGTCCCTAATCCATCACCTAACAATGAACGGTGTAATCCAGGATCTTTAATATAGTTTCTATTTACAACTTTCCCTAACACTAATTGGTGACCGATATGTTCCGAAATCGTTACGATTACAATTGGTACCATACCTAGTAATATAGTTGAAGTAATATTAAATTCGTAATGCACTCCTGGAATTAAGAACTCTGGTAATGCGAACCAATCCGCTTCTTTTACTTTTGTAAAGTCTACAATTCCGATAATACTTGAGTAGATATAACCAACGATTAAACCTAAAAGGATTGGCATTGTACTTAAGATATTTTTAAAGAAGATTGTAAAAATAATCGCTGCAAACAGTGTTACTAGTGCTGCTGAGAAATGAAGTACACTATATTGATCCACACCGTCTACTTTAATGTTCATCGCCATACCTACTGCCGTTCCAGCTAATCCTAATCCGATAACCATAATAACTGGTGCTACAACGATTGGTGGTAATAGACGCATTAACCATTTGTACCCTGTTTTCCAGATAATTAAGGAAACTAATGCGTACGTAATACCAACTGCCATGGCTCCAATCATAGCGTTACCGGGATTGATACTTTGTCCAGTTGTATTATCTATTCCTGCTACAACAAGAATTGGTGATATAAAAGCAAAGGATGATCCCAAATATGCAGGAACTTTAAATTGAGTAATGATCATGAAGATAATTGTTGCAATACCACTTGTTAATAATGCAATGGATGGGCTTAACCCTACTAATTGAGGTACTAGGATAGTAGCTCCAAACATCGCAAACATATGTTGAAAGCTTAGTGTAATCAATTGTCCAGCTGTTGGTTTTTCATTGATATCTAGAACAGCTTGTTTAGCCATTTATATTTCTCCATTCTTTTCTTAGTCTACTTTGTGGAGTTTTACGCTATCTTCTCCATCAACTTCTTGGATGTTTACAGTAATTCGTTCTGTACTTGATGTAGGGATATTTTTTCCTACGTAATCTGCTCTAATTGGCAATTCACGGTGACCTCGATCGACTAATACAGCAAGTTGAATTTGAGAAGGTCTACCTAAATCCATTACTGCGTCTAATGCTGCTCGAACAGTTCTACCAGTGTAAAGGACATCATCGACTAAAATAATTTTTTGATTTTCAACGACATAGTTAATATCAACTTCTTGAACTCTAGGTTCACCATTATCGAATTTAGTTGATAAATCATCACGGTATAATGTGATGTCAAGTTCTCCCGTACGAATCGGTCTTCCCTCAATCATTTGGATTCTCTCTGCTAATCTTTTTGCTAGGAAATCCCCTCTTGTTTTAATCCCTACTAAAATACATTCATCGATTCCTTTATTCCTTTCGATGATTTCATGTGCAATTCTTGTAATAGCTCGATTCATTGATGGGCCATCTAAAAGTACTGTAGTTTGTGACATGATAAATCCTCCTCTATTTTTTTAAGATTGATCTAACAGTGATGAAATATACTTGTCATTCACCATAAGAAGAGAGAACTTCATCAAGAAGTAAAAAAACCTCTTAAGCATTCGCTTAAGAGGTTGATGATAGTTGTGTTTACGGGCGCGTTTAAATAAACAGCATTCACCAGATATATGTAGTAAGATACATATATAGTCAATAGAGCTGTTGTCTTTCAACGCTTCACAATTACCTTCTCAGCCTCTCTGGACTGCAATTAAAGGTGAATATTCAATTTTGAACTCTTCGTTACTGTTTGTAACGTTTGTTTCATTCACTGAAGCTAACTATATACCTTAATCGGTTACTAGTCAACCTTCTTTTCGTAAATTGTCTAATAATGCGACAAAGTCATCAGGTAATGGTACTTCAAATTCTAAGTATTCCTTCGATGTAGGATGTACAAATCCTAATACACCTGCATGTAAAACTTGGCCACCAAAGTCGATTGTTTTCTTTGGACCATATTTTGGGTCACCTACAAGTGGGTATCCAATATAGTTCATATGAACACGAATTTGATGTGTACGACCTGTTTCTAAAATACATTCAACAAGTGTATATACTCCACCGAATCTCTCTTTTACATGGAAGTGAGTAACTGCATGCTTTCCATTATCAACAACTGCTTGTTTTTGACGGTCTTTAGGATCACGTGCAATCGGAGCATCAATTGTTCCTTTATCATGAGCAATATGTCCATGAACTAAAGCAGTATACTTACGTGTTACGGTTTTATTTACTAATTGTTCAACTAATGAATGATGTGCATTGTCATTTTTAGCAACCATTAATAAACCAGATGTATCTTTATCAATACGGTGTACGATTCCCGGTCTCATAACACCATTAATGCCCGAAAGATCTTTACAGTGATACATAAGTCCGTTTACTAAAGTTCCCGTTGTATGACCAGGAGCTGGGTGTACAACCATCCCTTTTGGTTTGTTTACAACTAGTACATCTGCATCTTCATAAACAATTTCTAAATTTAAATCTTCAGGGATGATTTCAAGTGGTTCCGGTTCAGGAACATCGATCTCAATAAGATCCCCTTCTTTTACTTTATATTTTGCTTTTACTTCCTCTCCATTCACTTTCACAATACCGTCAGTAATCCAGCTTGCAATTTGTGAACGAGACCAGTCTTCAGCAAGAGTTGATAATGCTTTATCAATACGTTCTCCTGCAACTTCTTCATCAATTGTATAAGTAACAATTGTCATTATTTCACCTTTTTCTTTTCTGCTCTTTCTTCGTTAAATAACACGATGATGATCATAATAATTGAAATCGTTAATGCTGCATCAGCGATGTTGAATATTGGGAAATCATAATTGATAATAGGAATTAATACATCAACAAAGTCAACAACTTCTCCACGGAATAAACGGTCTATAAAATTCCCTATTGTTCCACCCAATAGAATCATTAAACTAACCGCAAAAAAGTGTTTTCCTTTAGCTTGCTTATGAAAGTAATAAATAATACCGATTACAACAAGAATAGTGACAATGTAAAAAATCCACATTTGCCCTTGTAGCATTCCCCATGCTGCTCCACGATTTCGATGTGATAATATTCCAAACCATGGATCCCAAACACTAATACGTTCCCCTAACTGCATATTTTGAACTATTAACCATTTTGTCCATTGGTCAAGTAAAATGACAAGTAAGGCAATTCCATAATATATATACACAATATACCCCCGTTTACCAAAATATCTTAATTATTCTACCACAAAACAATACTAAGTCCTAATAAAGTAAGAAACCGCCCTCTATTTTGTTGAGGGCGGATTATTAATGTTTCGTAAATTAAACGTAATATTTTTCAACTACATCTGCGCAACGAACACATAGTGTAGGATGATTTTCATGTTGACCAACTGTTTCTGAGTATGACCAACAACGTTCACATTTTTCACCATCAGCTTTTTCTACAACGATTGCAAGTTTTTCAAGCACAAGTGCATTCTCTGGAGCGTCTTCTTTGTTGCCTGCCACTTGTAATTGAGAAATAATCGAAATTTGTGCAAAGTTTACTGCTTCATCATTGATAATATCAACAACGTTTTGATCTGCGTAAACTAATACTTTTGCTTCTAATGACTTACCAATCACTTTTGCGTTACGCGCTTCTTCTAAGGCTTTTAATACTTCGTCGCGAAGTACGATTACTTTATTCCATTTTTCACGTAATTGTGGGAAGTTACTGCGCTCATCTACTTCTGGGAAGTCTGTTAATTGAACAGAAACTTCTTCTTCATTTAGATATGACCATAACTCATCCGTTGTATGTGGAATGATTGGTGTTAATACTTTAACTAATGTTAATAAAGTATCATACATTACTGTTTGCATAGCACGACGAGAATGGTTGTCACGACCCTCGATATAAACGACATCTTTTGCAATATCTAAATAGAATGCTGATAATTCAACTGCTACAAAGTTATTTACAACATGGTAAACGTTAGAGAATTCATAACGATCGTACGCTGCACGAACTTGCTTCAATACATCTTGTAAACGCATATACATGTATTGATCCATTTCACGTAAATCTTCATAAGCAACACGATCTGTTTTTGGATTGAAATCAGATACGTTTCCGTGTAAGAAACGAAGTGTGTTACGGATTTTACGGTACACTTCTGAAATTTGTTTTAGCATATCCATTGAGATACGTACATCTCCAGTGTAATCTACTGAAGCAACCCATAAACGTAGGATATCAGCACCATATTGGTTCATTACTTTTTCAGGAATGATGACATTTCCTAAAGATTTACTCATTTTACGTCCTTCACCATCTAAAACGAAGCCATGTGTTAATAGGCCTTTATATGGCGCATAGCCGTTAATTGCTACAGAAGTGATTAAAGATGAGTTAAACCATCCACGGTGTTGGTCAGATCCTTCTAAATATAGGTCTGCTGGATATTTCATGCCACGTTCAACAAGTACACCTTGGTGAGATGAACCTGAGTCAAACCATACGTCCATAATATCGTTTTCTTTTGTAAAATTACCATTTGGACTTCCTGGGTGTGTAAATCCTTCTGGTAATAAATCTTTCGCTTCACGTTGGAACCAAATGTTCGAACCGTGTTCACGGAATAGTTTCGATACATGTGCGATTGTCTCTGGTGTAATAATTGGCTCTTCGTTTTCTGCGTAGAAAATTGGAATTGGTACACCCCATGCACGCTGACGTGAAATTACCCAGTCACCACGGTCGCGAATCATGTTATATAGTCGTGTTTCACCCCATGCTGGTGTGAATTCTGTATCACGTACTGCTTGTAATAATTCATCACGGAACATTTCCACTGATGCAAACCATTGTGGAGTTGCACGGTAAATAACCGGTTTTTTAGTACGCCAGTCATGTGGGTATGAGTGAACGAATTTTGAAGCTTTTAAAAGTGCACCTAATTCTTGTAATTTTTCAACCATTACAGGGTTTGCTTTTTCATAGAATAAGCCTTCAAATCCAGGTGCCTCATCAGTATAGCAACCACGGTTATCTACGGGACTTAAAACTGGTAAGTCATAACGTTTCCCTACTTGATAGTCATCTTCACCGTGACCAGGAGCTGTATGTACGCAACCTGTACCAGCTTCTGTTGTTACATGATCGCCAAGCATTATTAGAGAATCACGTTTGTAAATTGGGTGTTCTGCTACTAGGCGATCTAATTCTGCACCTTGTACTTCTTGAACAACCTCATAAGTTTCCCAACCTAATTCTTTTGCTACTTTTTCAAGTAAATCTTTCGCAATGATGTATTTATCGTTATTTGCAGCGACAACTGCATATTTAAATTCTGGATTTACAGAGATTCCTAAGTTAGCTGGAATCGTCCATGGTGTTGTCGTCCAGATGATGAATTTTGCCTCTTGAGGTACAACGCCTTTTGCATCTTTAATACCAAATGCTACATAGATTGAATAAGATTCAACATCTTTATATTCGATTTCCGCTTCAGCTAAAGCTGATTCCGATGAAGGAGACCAATATACTGGCTTAAGACCTTTATAGATGTATCCTTTTTCAGCCATTTTACCGAATACTTCAATTTGTCTAGCTTCGAATTCTGGTTTTAATGTGATATATGGATTTTCCCAGTCACCACGTACACCTAATCTACGGAATTGGGCTTTTTGGTTTTCAATTTGTTCATAAGCGTATTCTTCACAAAGTTTACGGAATTCGGCAACAGACATTTCTTTACGATTAACGCCTTTATTTGTTAAAGCTTGCTCGATAGGAAGACCATGTGTATCCCATCCTGGAACATATGGAACATGATATCCTGTCATTGAGCGATGGCGGTTAATCATATCTTTAATTACTTTGTTTAGTGCATGCCCGATATGGATATCACCGTTAGCATAAGGAGGTCCATCGTGTAATACATAATGAGGACGGCCTTCAGTACGTTTGTTTACTAACGTATTAATATCTAGTTCATCCCATTTTTCTTGGATTTTCGGTTCGTTTGCAGGTAGATTTCCGCGCATTGGGAAATCAGTTTTCATCATTAATAGAGTATCTTTATATTCTACCATGTCTTTTTCCTCCTTAATTTTTGTTAGCATTCAGATTTAAGTCTTTAAAATACAAAAAAGCCTCTCATCCTAAAAAGGGACGAGAAGCTATGCATTCGTGGTACCACCCTAATTCGCAAAAAATTAATCGTTCTAATTTTTTGCCTCTTAGACACTGTAACGTCGTGTGTAGACGAAATCACTTACTATTCATAGGGTAAAGCTTCGTATGGAAATACGAAAACTATTCCAAATTTCAGCGACTTAGTTCAAGAGTGATTTTCCTTTAAGATTACTTGTTCGAGCTTTCACCATCCTCGAATCGCTTTTGTCAGTTTTCAAAAAGTACTGTCTCCATCAACACTAAATAACTATATTCATTTTTATATTCGAGATTCAGTATATGAAAAGGAATTGTAACAGTCAAGTATATTTAACTATATGCACTATTACAATAAATGTTTCAACTCATCATCTGAAATTTCTTTTTTTTCATCAATTTCATCGAAAAATGAATGATTATTGTAAGAATCTTCTTGATAAGATGTGTAATCTTCATCGATTCGTTTATGGTCTTGAATTTCTGTTAAACTAACATCGTACTCCATAAGAGTATTCCAATCATCAGACTTTAACATATCTAACTGTGCTTCAACTAGCATTTTGAAACGGTTACGGAATACTTTAGATTGTTTTTTCAGGTCATTAATCTCAATAGCGATTTTACGTGATTTTGTTAGTGCTTCGTTAATAATACGATCAGCATTTTTTTCAGCTTCTTTAATAATCAATTTCGCTTCTTGCTGAGCATTACGGCGAACTTCTTCTGCTGCCTCTTGTGCAACAACAATTGATTTTTGTAAAGTTTCTTCTAGCGTATTATAATGTGACATACGTTCTGTCATCGTTTTAATTTTTTCTTCTAACTCTTTCTTTTCACGTAAAATAATCTCGTAATCTTTTATTACTTGATCTAAGAATTCGTTTACTTCATCTTCTACATAGCCTCGGAAACCACGTGTGAATTCTTTGTTATGTATATCAAGAGGTGATAATGGCATTTAACTACACTCCTTTATTCGGGTCATTTTATTCTATTATACAGATGAACAAGTATCTTCGCATTATTATTTGATAAATTTTAACAAAGTAGGTTCATTTTTGTTCTAAATGGCCTATAAGAAGTCGAATTTTCTCTTTTTTTGTACGGCCTTCTGTCGTTAGAATCTTTAATCGACCAAATCCACTGATAGATAATATATCTCCTTCTTGTAATTCAAACGAAACAGATTCTCTAACTGTCCAGTTTACTTTTACCTTACCTGATTGAATTAAGAGTTTAGATTTTTCCCTTGAAATCTTTAATGTTGTAGATAGTATGGTATCCAACCTCATAGATGATACTGTAAACGACTTTTCTATCCACTTTTCTTTACTTTGGATTAGCTTTTCTATGTCATTTAACTCTTCAAGTTGCACTTTCGATTTTCCAATACTTACCAAGTTAGTTTGAATATATTCTGCTACTTCAGCTGATAGTACAAATTGAATGACATCATCTTCAATTTTTATATCACCAAATTTTGAACGGTTCATGCCAAGTGAAAGTAAGGCACCTAATACATCTCGATGTTTTAGCTGAAGAAATTTAGATGGATAATGGATTGAGAATACCTTTATCTGAAAATCATCAACGCTCGGACTCATGTACGAGGGACAAATAATCATTCTTTTTCTTTCCGGTTCTTCAAACACACCATAAGAATGAATGCTAAGCTCATCGTTTTGGCCGATAATCGCGGATACGATGAATTGTTCACGTGGATCTAAAAAATCTGTTAATCGCATATGATGACGATACTCAACATCACGTTGCCATTCCATTACACGTTCGATAAAGGGTTGTTCATCTTTCCTAAAATGTTGAATCAGATGTTCCATAATTGCTCCTTAACGACTTTTAGTAATTAGTTTGTGCCATTTTGCAATAAATAAAAAACCCTACAAACGTAGGGAAATTCATATTACATATTTCATAGTTACATTAATGCACGATAAATAAATTCCACCAAAGTATAAACACCACGTTGAATAAAACTTAATAATAAAAGCGCAATAATTGGTGAAAAATCGATCATTCCAATTGGAGGAATGAATTTTCTAAAGAAGCCTAAATAAGGTTCTACGAATTTTGCAAGTATTCTTCCAACACTAGAATCCTGTGCTGAAGGAATCCAAGACATTAAAATGTAACCAATTATCATAAATTGGTAAATCATAAATATTAAAGAAATAAAGTTAAATATATCAATCAAACCCATAAAGTTCATTACCTCGCAATATTATTAAATATCATCGTACATATAGTTCGATATTTCACCACTTACTTCAACATTTTCAGGTGTGCATAAGAAAATATCTGTTCCAATTCTTTGAATATCTCCAGCAAGTGCATATACTGTTCCACTTAAAAAATCAATGATTCGTACACCTTGTTCACGATCAATACGTTGTAAATTAACGATAATAGCACGTTTATTTTTTAAGTGTTCCGCAATATCTTGTGCTTCTGCGTATACGCGTGGCTCAACAATTACAACTTTTGAATTTTTTAACGAATTCGCAGATTGAATGCTTACAACATTAAATGGTGTTTCTTGTTCCACTTTCCGTTCTTTTTTCGTACGACTTTTCACGGGTTGCTCTTGTTGTTTTACTGGAGGCTGACTTACAGGTTGTTGTACTTCTTCATCCTCTTCTTCTAAGTAAAAGAAGTTTTTAATCTTATTTTTCATACTCATTTGAACCCCTCTTTTCTATCCAACAAGCGCTGTCCCTATTCTTACAAAAGTTGCACCTTCTTCAATCGCAATTTCATAATCATTAGACATTCCCATTGATAATTCTGTGCAAGGTGCGAATGGCAAATGTAATTCGACAACTTCTTGTTGCAATTGTTTTAAGTCTGAAAATACTTTTCTTATGACTGTCTCATCTTTTGTATTTGGTGCCATTGTCATTAAACCGACAATTTGAATTTTAGTAAATTGAGCTAATGATTGGATAAAAGGTATGACATCCTCTTTTGTTAACCCATGTTTCGACTCTTCACCTGAGACATTTGCTTGTACAAAGCATTTAACGGGTCTTTCGGCTCTTTTTTCTATTTCATCCGCTAAACTTAATCTGTCCAAGGAGTGAAGATAATCAATCTCATTGATGACTTGTTTCACTTTTCGAGTTTGTAGGGTGCCAATATAATGCCATATTGCTTTATCTTTTATTTCTTCTTTTTTAGCCAATAATCCTTCTGGTCTATTCTCACCTAAGTGAAATATATTATTTTCAATTGCTTCTTTTGTTCGTTCAGTATTTACTGATTTTGTAACAGCAATAATTGTTACTTCTTGTGAGTATTTACTATTCTTTTTAGCTCGTTCAATAGTACTTTGTATTTGTGTTAAATTATCACTTATCTTAGCCATTATTAACCCAACTTTACTTCATTTTCATTTATTGTATCAATGTGTATGGTAATTTTCAATGATTAGGGAGCACTATTCATATATGGATTTCACTAATATGACATCTTTTCCTATTACAAGAATATCACTAACTAGTACTTTACTCACAGGTTCCTCCCCTTGTAAGAAGGATAAAAACTTCTTAGGTTCAGATACAAGAAAAGCAACAATTTTGCCTGTTTGTTCATCCACCTCAGCGTCAACAATAAAACCTAAAAATTTTCCACTTGAAGCTTCAATAATTTCCTTTTGCTGTACTACTGAAAACCTCATCAAATAACTCCTCTCTTTTTTAATGTAAGTGGAAAGAAAATAATGAAAAATTAAAACGCACTAAGCTTAACCTAGTGCGTCAATGTTTTGATATATTATATGATTAACTTTTGTAAAATTCGCTTATGTTTAATTGATTTTATAATCTTTTTGCATTGTTTCAATTGCATTTTTTTCTAGTCTTGAAATTTGTGCTTGTGAAATACCTAAAGATTTTGCAATTTCCGTTTGTGTTTCACCGTAGTAAAATCTTTTTGCTAAAATCATTTGTTGTCTTTCATCTAACTTTTGCAAACTCTCTTTAACACTTACATACGCTACCCATTGATCTTCTGATACATCGTCATCACGCAGTTGGTCCATAATAAACACTGCGTCACCACCATCAGAATAGATCGGCTCTTGCAATGATAATGGGTCTTGAATAGCGTCTAATGCATAAAGAACATCCTCTTTTTTCATTTCAATCATTTCAGCTAATTGTTCAATAGTTGGTTCATATAAATTTTCTGAAATGAATTTCTCTTTTGCTTGCATGGCTTTATAAGCGATATCTCTTAAAGATCTTGATACTCTTAATGCATGGTGATCGCGAAGATGTCTTCTGATTTCACCAATTATCATTGGTACAGCATATGTTGAAAACCGAACATTATGCTTTAAATCAAAATGATCAATTGCTTTTAGTAAACCGATACAGCCTACTTGGAATAAATCATCGGCTTGTTCTCCTCGATAAGAAAATCTACCAACAATACTTAGAACAAGACGTAAATTACAAATGACCAGTTCATCTCTAACCCATTCTTCTCCGTTTTGTAATCGAACAAACAACTCTCTCATTGCTTCATGTTTTAGTACTGGCAAAGAAGCTGTATCAACACCACAAAGCTCTACTTTTGTTCGCACCATCTTCTTTTCCTCCGAACTATATTTATTTCTCTGAACTGTTTTTTAAGTTTGTCCGGAATAAAAAAGAATATGCACAATTAACCCGTCCAATTTCATCCAATGATTTTGAATAACTTCATAATTATTATTCAAGTTAAAAGATGATATATACGGAAATCGTGCATATTATAGATGGAAAAAACTTTGGCAATTATCATGTAATTCGAGCAAGTTTTAATCAATTCCAAGGTTACGAAATTGGTTGATTTAAATGTTCGCGTAAATCTAAAATAATTTTTTTCTCAAGACGAGAGATATAAGATTGAGAAATTCCTAAGTGATCTGCTACTTCTTTTTGTGTCATTTCTTGTTTACCATTTAATCCAAAACGACACTCCATAATGTATCTTTCTCGTTCGCTAAGTCCATTAATTGCTTGGAACATCGTAGCGCGTTCGATTTTTTTCTCAACATCGTTCATAATAATCTCTTCTTCTGTCCCTAAAATATCCGATAAAAGCAGCTCATTGCCATCAGGATCAGAGTTTAGTGGTTCGTCTAGAGATACTTCACCTTTCATACGACTCGTTTTTCTTAAGTGCATAAGAATTTCGTTTTCTATACAGCGCGAAGCATACGTAGCAAGTTTTATATTTTTTTCTGTGTTAAATGTTTCGATTGCCTTTATAAGACCAATGGAGCCGATACTAATTAAATCCTCAATTGGTGTACCCGTATTATCAAATCTTCTAGCAATGTAAACAACTAGACGTAGATTTCTTTCGATTAGAGTATCTCGAGCTCGTAAATCTCCATTCATAAAGGCTTCAATAACTGTCATTTCTTCTTCTCTAGTTAATGGTACTGGCAATGAATCGTGCCCCCCTATATAGTACGTTCCCTTAGTACGAAACTTACTCCATAATTTTTGAAAAAAGGCGATTACGGTTTTAAACAATCATTTTCCCCCTTTATGAATCAGTTCAATTGTGCGCTTTCTGCTGGAGGCTGAAGTCTTTGTCATAGCGCTAAAACGTGTAAAATCATTTGTGCATCTTGTGGGTATTTCGCATCATTACGAGTAAATACAACATATTCATCATGAATTTCTTTATTTGTAGTTCCACTTATTTTCAGTCGATCAAATCGAAATGCAAGTACTGTGGACTTTTCTTTTTGCACAGTGGAGAGTGTTAACATACGTATTTTGGGGTAAACTTCGGTCGGAAACATTCCTAACTGATAAGGATTTTTTTCATCCCATTTCAGTAATGCATCATGAAATTCACTAGGTAAGTTTTTGGATACTGCATTATACGAGAGGAAATGCACTGGTTTTTGACTCATTGGTTCTACACATTCATTCCCTGTATCGATAAAACCTCTTAAGTGATAGGATTGTTGTAAAAGTGTTAGTTCACAATCAACAACAAAGGAAGTCTGAATCTTTTCTTGTTTCATTTTTCTCCATTTAAGATGAAGAGAAGATAAACTTATGAATGCGATAGACGTAGAGAAAATGAAAAAAAGAATATCAGATTGATTTAATAAAAAGGGCAATAAACTAGTTAATAAACCACCTAGGAAAAATGTTGCGATAAATAGGACTGTTCCTTGTTTTAATAATGTTTGAATGTTAAATGAAAACGCTACCCCAATTAGTATGACGAAACTAAGCACAGCTCCAAGTAAAGAGTGATGCAAAATACTCGCGATCAGTCCGCTACAAAATGCACTAAAGATCAACCTACTCCGCTTCACATACAATCCCGTTATTTCTTGTGTAAATTTTAATAAAAAGTAATTGAACAACGTATTGTATAGTACGAGTAATTCTCCAATCATTTTAGCGTCCTCCTATTGATAGATTATCATTTGGGAGTTGTAGAATATGTCAAACGGTCGTACATAAACGTAAAATCTTTTAGACAATACTTTTCATAATAAATATAAAATCGACAAGTTCTTCTTTTGAATTAATAAAAAATAAAACTAAAGGTGACAAAATGGCTAATGTTATTAACCATTTTGTCACCTTATGTTATCGATTACCGTTTACTATTGATGATAGAATTACTTTTTTATTACAACCAAATAATCAAAGTTGTTTTTTACTCTTATTGTAAATGTTTTACCATTTTTTCTAACTGACGAACAGTTGGTGTTAAATTTGCAAAGAAGTAGGATTCCCGTAAAATTCTAGAAGGTACACTACCTTCAATATACCCTGCTGAACCATTATGTAACATATTTGCTTGAGTCGCATTTAATGTTTCATACACAGATTGCAAGCGTAGCTCGCAAATTTCTTTTAGATTCATAGATTTCAAAGCTTTCTTTAATTGTTGATCGAGTTCTTCTATGTTATTTGATATGTCTTCTGCCTGCACTCTTAAATAGCTATTACAACCTTTTTGTTTTGCACTTACCTTTTTAATTCCTTTTACGGAAGCTTCCATAACCCCAAGCCCTAGAGGAATTTGATATAAAACAAATGTTGGACGAATTTGATCTGCAAACTGGTGTGCATTATGCGAAATAACAAAGTCATCTTTTACAAAAGTGTTTTCAAAACGACAGCTATACGTTGCACTTCCATTTAAACCAACAAAGCTTACTTTTTCTTTTAACTTAATGTTTTCATTATTCGTATTCACAAAGACCATTACTTCTTGCTCGTCATTTAATGATGCTATGGCGCCAAACCAGTGATTGTCACCTAAGTTTGAAACAGCAGGTAAGATTCCATTAATGATATATCCACCATCTACTTTTTCTGCCTTTAAAAGAAGCTTCTCTAAATCAGCATAAAACTTCATTGGATTTGAAAGACCAGTTGCCCCAAGAACTTCGCCATTTTCTAATTTCGGCAGAAGCTTTTCACGCAATGCTTTATTCTCCGTTTGACGAATATATGTAAGTGAAGCAAGGTGGCACCAAAGGCAAAATGCAGTGGTCATACAAACTTTTGCAGTTTCTCTCACTAACAATAACTCGTCTAGTAAGATTTCCTCTTTCGTTTTGTGAAATGAGTCAAAAAAGCCTGCTTTTCCAAGTTCATATAAATATTCTGAAGCATAAAAGGCTTCTTCATCCACCTTTTTCACTAAAGGCTTTAATTTTCTATTTAGTATTGCATGTAATTTTTCTGCATTAATAGCCATAGGAGCCACCCTTTCAATTTCAGTTTAATCTGCTAATTCAGTTAATGAAGTAATTGGTGTTTGAACAGCTTCACGAGCACGTTTTACAGCAGCCTCGTCTGGAGCGTCATAGAAACATAAACATTTTGTCATGTCTTCACACACGTAAGTACGTGAGAATTTTACTTCTGGCACTTCTTCATAATGAACAGAGTTTTTCTTTTTTCGAGCTAAATATTGATCCATAGTAATTTCAGAAGGGATTTCCCATTCTACTAAGTAGTTCACTGCTTCATTGTTATTTTTTACATCTTCAAGTTCTTTACCGACTAAACGAACTTCTTTCACTAAGTCTGCTTGAACCCCTATGTTTTGCAATGCTTTTCTAGCATTTTCTTCGTTGTTTGTTTCTAAAATGAAATACGCACGGTTGAAATTTTTTGCAACTTGAACCTCAATAACAGACACATTTTCGTAAGCTTGCACTTTTACTATTAACTCGTTAAATTGCTCCTTGTTTGTTACACCACTTATTGTAATTTCTGCTAAAAATAAACTCATAGTAAATCCCTCCGAATTGTTTGTTTTCTTACAAAGTTATTTTATTATACTCAGTACTAAAAAACAACTTAATTGAACTAATTATTCCCATTATGCTAAAATTATTGCATAAGGAGGAAGGAATATTGAAAACGCGCTACGACTTACGCTGTAACATCGCCCAAACGTTAAATATTATTGGTGATCGTTGGACATTACTTATCTTACATGAATTGCTAACTGGCAAAACATATTTTAATGATATAAAAATTAACCTACCTGGTCTTTCTGCAAATTTATTATCTGA
The DNA here is from genome assembly GCF_049202975.1 of Ureibacillus sp. MALMAid1270. Classification (NCBI taxonomy): domain Bacteria; kingdom Bacillati; phylum Bacillota; class Bacilli; order Caryophanales; family Caryophanaceae; genus Ureibacillus; species Ureibacillus sp. MALMAid1270. Next base: position 177,118 of record NZ_JBMIRP010000099.1, read on the forward strand.
ACGATTAAAGACACTTGAAGAGTCTGGCCTCGTTAATTCTGAGCTTTATTCCGCTCATCCACCGCGTTATTCCTACTCGTTAACGGAAAAAGGAAAAGCGTTGGAAATGGTATTTAATTCCATAATTATTTGGGGTAGTGAACACTTGCAACCTTGTTATAAGGAAATTGTCGATCCAGAAACAAATGAACGAGTTGAGATTGGCTATTATTCTAAAAAAAGTGGAAAAAGGGTCAATACAATTCGAATACAACCGATTGAAACGAAATAATAGCTTTCATAGTAAGTTGACGTTTTAGTAAACATCAACTTACTATACCGACACATTTCCTCCCCAAACCCGTGAGACCCAATTTTCAAACATGCGAATCGCTTTATCTAAAATGAATCCTAAAATACCAATAAAGATAATGCATGCTAACACAACATCTAAACTTAACGAGTTTCTCGAATCAATTATTAAATAACCTAGTCCAGATTGCGCCCCAACCATTTCCCCTGCTACTAAGAAAATCCATGCTGATCCAATGGCCATACGTAGACCGTTTGCAATAATCGGGAATGACGCTGGAAATACAATCCTAGTCAGCAGTTGCGAGCGGGATAATTCAAAATTTGCCCCAACTTGCAAGTATACTTTGTCGACCTTATTGACAGCAGCCACTGTAGATAACAATACTGGGAAAAATGCAGCAATAAAGATAATGACAATGGCTGGCATATCTCCTATTCCAAACCAAAGTACGATAAATGGCGACCAAGCAATCGGCGATACTGGTCTTAACACTTGTGCAATCGGATCTATAATCGACCATATTTTTGTCATGCGTCCTAAAATTAGCCCTAGAATAATTGCGATAACAACCGCCACTAAATAGCCAACAAAGAATCGGAATAAACTAATTTGAATATGACTCCAGATTGTTCCTTCTGCAAATAATTCAATAATTGCCTCACCTACTTGAAGCGGTGGGGGAAAAAGTGCTGCTTCATAGTTTCCAATAACAACAATTAATTGCCAAAAGATTATTAGTAGTATAAAGCCAATGAATGCTGGTGCTAAATGTTTTAATTTCACTTTGACTCCAACCTCCAGTCTATTCTTCTTCAATTAATGTTGTATTAACAAAGTCTTCATAAGTTGGTGGTGCTTCTGATAAGTTCATTTCCACTAATGCATCTGTTAATATTGCATATGCATCTTCGTTTATTTTTAAATCATCATAAGAAATCCACTGTAATGATAAATCTAATACTTCATCTTCAACGTTAATGTAATTTCCAATTGTTTCGTGTGCATATTCGTCATTTGCTTGAGCAAGTTCTCCACCTGATACATAATCTTGGACGAATTTTTTAGCAATTTCTTCATTTTCATTAATGAATTGACCACGTAATACTAATCCACAATCAATAGAGTTTTCCCAAATATCTTCTGATTGGTATAATACTTTTCCTTTTTCAAGTGATACTGAAATTGCACCAAATGGTTCTGCTACTACATAACCCGCTATTCGACCTTCAGCAAGTGCTGCTGGCATTTCAGCTGGTGGAAGTTCAATGACATTTACTTCTTCATACTGTATACCTTCTTTTTTAAGCATTTGGTAAAGTAATACATTATGTGTAGAGAATCGATTAGGAATGGCGAATGTTTGACCTTTTAAATCTTGTACACTATTAATCTCAGGAGATACAACAACAACATTTCCATCACGATGACCAAGTGCAACAGCTTTTAAATCAACTCCGTTTTCTTTTGCTTTCATTGCTAATTGAATTAAAACCGAAGCACCATCAACTCTCCCAGTATTTAAGGCATCCATTAATTCTGGCCATGACCCAAATTTCACAAGTTCAATTTCATAATCCTCATATTCTTTTTCATTTTGTAAAAATAAAGGTGCAGCGTGCGTTATTGGTAAGTAACCAATTTTAATGACTTTCTTTTCCTCAGCTGATTCAGTTGTTCCAGCTTGCTCGTTCGTGCCACATGCTGCAACGACGAGTAGTAACGATAAAATAGTAAATAAAAAGACCAGTTTCTTTTTCATAGATATTCTCCATCCCTAAATGCTATATTCTATTTCAACTTGGTTTGTAAATTCGAATTCTTTAAATATGAGTTCACGGTAATGCTGAAAATCTGCACTAGAACGATCTCTTGGTTTCATTAACTTAATGTCAATCGCTTTATGAATTCGACCAGGGTTTGCATTTAAAATTAGAACTCGATCTGCAAGGAAAATCGCCTCATCGATATCATGCGTGACTAGAATAATCGTTGTTTTCTCTTTCATTTGAATGTTCAGCAATTCTTGTTGTAAGTAATAACGTGTAAATGTATCAAGAGCTGCAAATGGTTCATCCATCAATATGACTTCTGGTTGAATGGCTAACGCTCTTGCAATAGCTACACGCTGTTGCATTCCTCCAGATAACTCACTGGGTAGTACGTTTATTCGATTTTCTAAACCAACCATTGTCAAAAAATGAATGGCTTTTTCTCTTCTTTCTTCTTTTGAAATATTGATATTCTCAAGTGCAAATTCCACATTTTTAAGTACAGACCGCCATGGTAATAACCCATAGTTTTGCATGAGCATGATACACCGTTTACTAGGTTTACGAATAGCCTCTCCATCTAATTTGATGTCACCTTTGGTAATCGGTTCAAATCCACCAATTAAGTTTAATAGCGTACTTTTTCCACACCCACTTTTTCCAAGTAATGCAACTACTTCACCTTTTTTTACATTAAAAGATATATCATTAAGAATTAATTCATCATGCTCGGACTTTCCATAGCGTTTGGAAACATGATTCACAGAAATAAGGATATTACTCAATCATTCCCTCTCCCTTTAACCAATTAAACTAACTAATTTACTAGGTTTTGTATGTTTTAAGTTATTTTATTATACTGTGTATAAAAAAACAACTAAATTTTTGAAATTTTTTAATAAGATGAATTTATAAAATTGTCAAAAAAAAGATGGTGCCTGTAAAATACAGACTCCATCTTTTCCGATTTTATAATGTTAAGAAGAATTTATCGATTGCGATTACGGTTGCGTAAAAATGTTGGAATATCTAACACATCTTCTTGCGCTTGGTTTACTTGATTGCTCGTACGAACTGGTTGTTCATGTGGAGCTTGTTCAAAACGATCACGATTAGTAGTTGTTGGTTGTGCTTGTGTATTACGAACTGCACCATTTAAACTACGAGCTTTTGGTTGTTGTGATAAAACTTCTTCAGTAAATCCTGTCGCAATTACTGTAACGATAATTTCGTCATTTAAGTTTTCGTTAATCACGGAACCAAAGATCATATTTACTTCTTCATCTGACGCAGATGCTACGATATCAGCAGCTTCTTGCACTTCAAATAAACTTAAATTAGATCCACCCGTGATGTTCATGATAACACCTTTAGCACCATCGATTGAAGTTTCTAATAATGGACTTGAAATCGCTTTTTTAGCAGCTTCAGTTGCACGATTTTCACCAGTAGCGATACCGATACCCATTAATGCAGAACCTTTATCAGACATGATAGTTTTTACGTCAGCAAAGTCAAGGTTGATTAATCCTGGTGTTGCGATTAAATCGGAGATACCTTGTACACCTTGACGTAAAACATTATCAGCTTCACGGAATGCTTCAAGCATTGGTGTATTTTTATCTACAATTTGTAGAAGTTTATCATTAGGAATGACTATTAGTGTGTCTACAGCCTCTTTCATAGCTGCAATACCACCAATTGCTTGTGTTTGGCGTTTCTTTCCTTCAAAGGAGAAAGGACGAGTTACTACACCAACTGTTAATGCACCTAAATCACGTGCAATAGAAGCAATTACAGGCGCAGCACCAGTTCCAGTACCTCCACCCATTCCAGCAGTTACGAAGACCATATCTGCACCGCGAAGTACTTCTTCAATTTGCTCACGGCTTTCTTCAGCTGCTTTTTTTCCTACTTCAGGATTCGCTCCAGCACCAAGACCGCGAGTTAGTTTATTACCAATCTGTAATCTATATTCTGCTTTTGATAGATTTAAAGCTTGAGCATCTGTATTAACTGCAATAAAGTCAACACCTTGTACTCCATGTTCAATCATTCTATTAACTGCGTTGTTACCGCCGCCACCAACTCCAATTACCTTGATGTTAGCTAGCTGGTCGATAGTAGTATCAAATTCCAACATTGTTTTTCCTCCTACCATACTAGTCGTATATTTCGCGTACTATTCAAAGAATTTATCGAATAGTTTCTTAGCTTTGTTGATGACACTTGTCTTATTACTGTTATCGGTTTTTTCACCAGAATTTGAATGCTTTTTAGGAGGAGTAGTACTACTTGCTCCAACTTGTGCATACGTAACTTGAGTTGAATGACTTCTGCCATAATACTCATCTTCCATACTAGCATATTTAATTAATCCCACAGCTGTTGTATAAGCTGGTTCACGTACACCAATATAATCCGGTGTATACACTCTAACACGAGTTTGCATTACTTGACGAGCTAATTGTGCAACACCTTCTAATTGCGCAACACCACCAGAGATTACGATACCACCAGGTAAATCTCGAACTCCTAATCTAGCAAGCTCGTCCAATACTAATTCAAACATTTCTTCTAATCTAACTCCGATAATTTCAGAGATAAATTTTTGGTTGTATTGGTCAACCATATCTGTTCCAGATACAGGAACTTCAAAAATTTCATCTTCTGATGCGTCATCATAAAAGGCATGTCCAAATTGTTTCTTAATTTTCTCTGCATATTCTGTTGTTGTTTTTAATATGATAGCTAAATCTTTTGTTATATGTTCTCCTCCAACTGGTACTACACCAGCATGAGTTAAGAGGCCATCTTCAAAGACTGAGATCGTTGTAGAACCTCCACCTAGATCAATAAATGCTGTACCTTGATTCTTTTCATCTTCTGTTAGAGCAAAGTAACCAGCAGCTAAAGGTTGCAAATAGATTTCTCTAATTTTCAACCCTGAACGTTCTACGCAACGTAAAACGTTATGTAATAAGGTTTTTGATGTTGTAATCATAGTAGCATCCATTTCCAAACGGATACCAATCATACCACGAGGGTCTTTGATTTCGTCTAGATTATCAACTATAAATTGTTTTGGTAAAAGATTTACAACTTCTCGTTCAGGGGGAATCGACATTACTTGTGCGGATTCAATAACTCTTTCTAAATCATCATCCGTGATTTCACGATTATCGCTGTTAACTGCCACAACACCTTTTACAGATTGTAATGCAGTTTGATTTGCCGGAATACCTAACACTACTTCATTTATGGTAATGCCTGTCATTCGTTCTGCTTCATCAATCGCTTTTCGAATAGATTGTACTGTTGCATCAATATCAACAATCGCTCCTTTTCGAACGCCACTTGATTTCACATTTCCGACCCCGATGACATGTAATTGTTCGTTATTAACTTCTCCGATCAATACTTTTATTGAAGATGAGCCTATGTCTAGTGAAATATAAATTTCTTGGTTTTTCAACTTCACCGCACCTCCTTCGATTACTCTTACACTCATTCTATTGTAAATGATCACTATTGTCTAAAGTAATATCTACCTACTATTAGATTTTACAGCTATTCTACTGTTTTTTCACTCTTTTTTAAATGTCTTTCATCCCATTTTTGTATCAAAATTCGTCGAATTACTGCAATATTTTGGAATAGGCGGACACCAAATGCAAAAATGGCAGCTAAATACAAATCAACACCTAGATGAACACCTAAAAAAGCAAGACTAGCTGCTAACACAATATTGAAGAAAAATCCTGAAATGAATACTTTATCATCGTAAACTTGTTGTAAGTAAGCACGGATACCACCGAATAATGTATCTAGTGCCGCTAATACAGCGATGGATAAATAGTTTTCATACATTGTAGGAATTTGTATATCGGTTAAAAGTCCAAAGGCTAGTCCTAATATTAATCCTAAAAATGGCAACCACATAGTTTATTCCCCTTTGGTTGTTCGATTTAAACGAATATATTTATACTAATTAGAAATTTCTGTTTTATGAAGCAAAAATTCATTTGATAAAGAGCCATCATATTCAGAAATCGTCAAGCTTCTCACTGGTTTACCTATGTCTAAATTTAGATTATCAATATAAAAAGTATCTTTAAATGAAGAAACGTTTAAATAGTTATTTAGTTTCTCTGCTTTTTCAAAGGTTTCAGTGATAATTTTAATTTCTACATAAGTTTCACTAATTGGAATACCATTGACTGTTGTCGCGCCATTAATATCACGGATTGCCGTTGTATGAACAATCCTTTGCCCATCAATTTCTATATATTGACCATCGAATCGGTTTATTTCATTGACTAAACGATATAATAATTCCGGGGAAATTGGTTTTATTGGAAATCCTGCCTGAACTAATTCCATAGCAGGTTTTATCGTAAGTTCTACACCAGGGCCAGTTACATCTAAAAGTCCTGCTTCTTTCTTTAATTGCTCTACAGTATTTGAAAGAATTTCTCCTTGGTCCTCAGTTCCAGTATTTTTGTATTCATTCACAATTTCATTTAAAGACAATATTTCTGAAAGCAATTGGGAGTGTCTTTTCTTTTCTTCTGATAATTCCTGTCTAATTTCCCAAGAATCTCGTGTATCTCGTTCAGATGGCTCTTTTACTGTATTATATTGAACAGCAACCATCAGTCCTACTATAAACGACACAATTGTAATTCGGGTCACCACTTGTTTGTTCATCATGTCTGTTCCCCCCAGTCGTGTCCTAACTTTGGTTTTCGTTTATTGTAGGCATTTCAATTTGTTCAGCTTGTTCTATCGTTACGACGATTTGATCATTTATTAATTGGTCAAAGACACCACCTACAATTTGTAAAGATGGTATTAAGACTTCTGGATTGCCTACAGCTTCAATGACGAAAGGTGCAGGATATTGTTTCCCATCTATCGTAATAACAGGGCCAGTACAATTAATATACGAATTTGTTTTTAATCTCTGACCGTTAATGGCTATTGCTTCAGCACCTGATATTTTTAATTCATTGATGACTTTAAATATGTGACTTTCATGAACGATATAATCATTTGGATTTGTATTGTTTGGATTGTATTCTGCGTCATTAAGCGTGATACGGATTCCTTTTCCAACTGCAGGTATGTCACCCAACATCAATCGTAATCTTTCCGCTTCTTCAAGAAGAACTTCATATTCGTTTTTGTTTGAAGCAAAGGACTTTTCGTAATCACGAATCGTCGTTGTAAGTTGGTTTAATTCTTCTGTGAGTTCTTTATTTCTTTCTTTTTGCTCTATTAAATCTTCACGATAAGATTCATTAGGGTCAACATACGGACTAGAAATTTTTTTATTATCTTTTGTTAAATTGTAAGAATATCCGATAATAAATCCTGTTACGATGCATACAATTAACATAATCATACTTTTTCGAGAAGGTGTTTTCATATATTTGTTTCTACTCATCTGCTAAAACTTCCTTTTCGTCTGTATCAGCATTATTATCAGTAGTCGAGGCATCGACTTCGATCATTTCATCAGCATTTGTAATGTCTAGATCATCTGAATATTTATATGCATATTCTTTAGTGTAAGACCTATAGTATGTTCCAACTTCAATATCAATAATACCTTTTTCAAATTCTCCAGCATTTTCGATTTGAGCAACTATAGATGGATAATAGTTTAGTTTCTCTGCTAATGAAGTGATTTCAGCCCTCACTTCATAACCATCATTCATAAATAACGTGATAGCGTATGGATCAGATTCTGTTGGCGTTGCATTAATTTGTGAGATTAATGCTGAAACTGTTGGTTTCAAGTCGGCTAATTCTTTTAGTAGTTTCTTTCTCAATTCACTATCCTCAAAGGATAAAAAAATAGGTGCATCGATCGGTGCAGTAGTGCTTGATTCCTTAAAAATGACTCCATTTTCTAAAATTGGATAAAACACATTTTGTTCGGAGATGTATGCTACTTTCTGCCATTCCTCTATCTTTATTTCTACTGAAGTTAGCCACTTTTTGTTAACCTCTATATTTTTAACCCAATCTAATGTTTTTAAGTTTTCCTCAATCTCTTTTTCCCTAAAACTCCACATAGATTGTCCAACCTCTAATTTCGATTGTTCTATGTATACATTCTCATCAACTAGGTTTGCCCCTTTAATTTGGATGGTTTTTAAGTCACTATACGGAGATTGGAAATAAAGGAGTAAAAATAAGGTAATAAAAAATAATGTAATGAGAAATATAAATTTTTTATTCGTTCTTTTTCTTCTTTTTTCTCTAAGTGTTGGTATGCGATCTTCAATGTCTATTATTTTCTCCATTTTTACTCCTCCTTCCTAATTATTTAACTGTTTCGGTTCGATTTGAAAAACTTACTACTATAGCTACTATAAACCAAATGATCATTAGTGAAGTTCCACCATAACTGATAAATGGTAGTGTTACACCTGTTACAGGGATAATTCCGATTACAACTCCAATATTTAAACAAGCTTGGAATCCAATCATACTAACGAGTGAAACAATTGCATAAAATTGAGAGCTTTGAGTTGATTGCATAGCAAGTCCAACTCCTGAATAGATGAACATTCCAAATAGGAATAGAACTAAACATCCACCCAATAAACCAATTTCCTCTAATATGATTGAAAAAATAAAATCATTTTGAGGCTCAGGTAAGTAAAGAAATTTTTGACGACTATCTCCAAATCCATGGCCCAATAATCCAGCCGGCCCAATGGCAAGCATAGATTGAACTCCTTGGAATCCTGCACCTAATGGGTCGCCCCATGGATCGATAAACGCAAATATTCGCTGTAATCGATATGGAGCCGAGATGATTAATCCTACTAATCCTATTACACCAAGTGCAATGACTCCCACATACAGCTTAACAGGATATCGCGCCACGAAGAGTAATATGAAAGCAGAAACAACTAAGATAAATACTGAACCAAAATCGGGCTGTAACATAATGAGAGCACTTGGGATAATTAGTATTAAAAAGTGCTTGAATTGTACAACTCTTTCACTATTTTTCACTTTACTCAACAAAAAGCTTAAATACATTAGAGTTGTAATTTTTACTAATTCCGCTGGTTGCATTGTTAGTGGACCAAGTCCTATCCAACTTTGTGAACCATTTCTTGAAAGACCAATCCCAGGTATTAAAACTAATACTAATAAGACTAATGAAATAACGTATAATATGACCCACGTTTTTTCTTCTGTAAATATTGGCATATTTGTTATGAACATAAATACAATTAATGCAATGACTAGAAAAATGGATTGTCGAATATAGAAGGGCATATCCCCTTCATAATGAATCGAGCTCCAATATGTACCAGCAGAGTAAACAAACAAGACCCCAACAACTGATAACAATATTGCAGAGATAATAAATAGCCTCTTAAAAGTAAACTTCAGTTAAGGCATCCTTTCTTCTATTACTTAATTTAGCTTCATAACAGCCTCTATAAACAAATCACCACGCACTTCAAAATTCGGATATTGATCCCAGCTTGCACATGCAGGCGATAATAAAATAACATTTCCTGTGTTTGAAATCGCCGCTGCTTTTTCAACAGCATCTTCTACGTTTTCAGCTTCAATTGTAGTATCTACACCACAGGATTTCGCAAATTCGATGAAACGTGATTTCGTTTGTCCAAATGCAACGACACCAATAACGTTTTTCATCGAATCACGCAATTCTTCAAATGAATGACCGCGTTCTAAGCCGCCAGCAATTAGTATCGTCGATTCTTTAAAAGCATCTAGGGCTACTTTTGTTGCTAGACAATTCGTCGCTTTAGAATCGTTATAGATTTTTCTGCCTTGCCAATTTCTAACAAATTGTGTACGATGACGAACACCAGAAAAAGTTTGTAACACTTCTTCAATTTTCTCTTTGTCACATCCATAAAGAATACATGCAGCAACCGCAGCTAATATATTCTCTAGATTATGTTTCCCGGGAAGTGCAATGATTGATCGGTCGATAAATGGTTGCCCTTCCCAATAAATCATTTGATCATCTGCACTAATCCCTTCCTCTGTTCTTTTTGTAGATTGAAAAGGAATTTTTTTAGCTTTTGAATTCTTCACATACTCTTCTACAATTTGCTGATTTGCATTATAAATTAACCAATCGGATTCATCTTGATTTTTCGTAATGTTAAGTTTGGCCTTTGCATATTCATCAAATGTTCCATGATAATCTAAATGGGCATCATATAGATTTGTTAATATAGCAATTTTCGGTTTAAAGGTTTGGATTCCCATTAATTGAAACGAAGATAATTCAATTACGATACAATCATCTTTTGACGCCTCTTTAGCAACACCACAAGCAACCGTACCAATATTTCCAGCTATTAGAGGATTTCGATTTCCGTTTTTCAACATCTCATATACTAATGTGGTTGTTGTTGTTTTCCCATTTGTACCTGTAATACCGATAAAAGGTGCCTCACTTATTAGATAAGCAAGCTCAACTTCCGTGATGACAGGCAGTTGTCGATTTAATGCATCCTGAATAATCGGATTAGTATATGGAATTCCAGGATTTTTAACAATGACTTCAAATCCTTCATCCAGTAAGTCTTCTGGATGTCTGCCACATATGACCGTTATTCCCTTTTGCAATAAGCTTTGTGCTTGTGGATTTTCTTCAAATGGCTTTGAATCATTTACTGTCACGAAAGCTCCTAATTCATGCAAAAGCTCCGCTGCAGCCACACCACTTTTAGCCAAACCTAAAACCAATACTTTTTTATGTTGAAAATTAGCATATTGTATCATAGTAATGCCTCCGATAAAACTCCTATTAATGCCACAATCAGTGCAGTAAACCAAAACACAAGAACAACTTTTCTTTCAGACCAACCAGATAATTCAAAGTGATGATGAATCGGGGTCATTTTAAAGATTCGTTTACCTCCAGTTAACTTAAAATAAGCCACTTGAAGCATAACTGATAATGTTTCTATAACAAAGATTAATCCGATTAGTAATAATAGTAGCTCTTGCTTAACGAGTATTGATACCAACGCAAGGGATCCTCCAAGCGCTAAGGATCCCGTATCACCCATAAATACTTTTGCTGGATTTGCATTAAACAGTAAAAACCCTAGAAGCGCTCCAGTAATTGCAAAAGTAAAAATCGCTACATCAACTTGATCGTTAAATAAAGCAATTACACCGAATGCTGTAAATGCAATGGATGCTGTTCCTGCTACAAGACCATCTAGACCATCTGTTAAATTCACAGCATTTGAGAAACCTACTAACCAGAAAATTAAGAAACCAACATAAAAAATACCTAAATCAAATGACCAATCTACAAAAGGTATATTTATACTTGTATCAAAGTCAACTATACGTGCACGTAAAAGTAAGTAAGAAAGAATGGAAATAATAATTTGTCCTACTAACTTTTGAAGTGAAGTAAGCCCTAAATTGCGTTTAAATATTACTTTAATACCATCATCTAAAAAGCCGATTAAACCAAAACCACATAAAACAAGAAGTAGAACGACCGTATGGGTAGTGAATACATTATTATAATTACCAACAATGACCGTTGTAGCAATAATTGATATTATAAAGATGATACCACCCATCGTCGGGGTTCCTGCTTTTTTCATATGAGACTTAGGGCCCTCTTCACGGATGCTTTGCCCAAACTTTAACCTACGTAAAATAGGAATTAAAAATGGTGCAAGAATCACTGAAATGAAGAATGAAATTGCTAAAATGGTTATTGTTGTTGCGATTGTCATGTTAAATCTCCTTTAAATCATGTTCTATCATACTAACTTTTTATACGATTCAATAGTTAATACACGAATTAGTTCGGTTCATCACTTGGTTTCTTTGACGTATCCTTATTCGAATCGGCACTATTTTCTGAATTCGTATTTGTACCTACTGATTCATTACCCAAATATAGATGAATGGTACCATCAACTTCAAGAATATTTTCTGGTTCTGGTAATTGGTTAATAACAAGTTTCCCTTCACCATGTGTTTCAATACGATAAGGGTATTGTAATTTCATAATTTCATCAACTGATAGACCTACTAAATTCGGTACGCGGTCTGTAATTGGATCCCCCCAACGGTACTCCTTTTCCAATTGTCCTTCACGGTCAACTTCAAGTCCGATTGTTGGAGCGATATCTTCAATAATTTGACCAACAATTGGTGCAGCAATTGTACTACCAAATACAGTTGCGCTTTTTGGATTATCTACCGCTACATAAACGATAATTTCTGGATCATCTGCTGGAGCAAAACCGATGAAGGAAACAATATAGTTACCTTCCATGTATCTTCGGTCTTGTACTTTTTGAGCAGTACCAGTTTTTCCACCAATACGAAGACCGTCACGGTAGGCTTGTCGACCTGATCCGTTTGCCACTACCGATTCTAGTGCACTGCGGACTTGAGCTGACGTTTCTTCACTAATAACTTGTTTCTTCAATGTAGGAGTATTTTCAAGTATAACTTTCCCTGTTTCTGAATCATAGACTTTCGATACAACATATGGTGTGAATAATTTCCCACCATTTACAGCTGCTGCTACTGCTGTAATTTGTTGTATTGGGGTTACCGAAATACCCTGACCAAAGGAGGTTGTGGCGTGTTCTACAGGACCGAAATTTTCTTTAGAGAATAAAATCCCTTTAGCTTCACCTGGAATATTAGATCCAGTAGCTTCACCAAACCCAAAATCCTTAATATACTCCATTAATTTGTCAGCACCAACACGTTGTCCTAATTCTATAAAGCCTGGGTTACATGAATTTTCCACAACTTGTAGGAATGTTTCATCTTTATGACCTTCTCGCTTCCAACAGCGGAGTCTAGCACCCTCTACCATCGTATAGCCCGGGTCATAAAAACGATCTTTTTCTAAATCCACTACGCCCTCTTCAAGTGCAGCACTAAGTGTGATGATTTTAAATGTAGAACCCGGTTCATATGTCATCCATACCGGTAAATTCCTATTGTAGATTGATTGATCCACTTCTGTAAAATTCGCTGGATTGTAAGTCGGATATGAGGCGAGTCCCAAAATTTCACCTGTTTTAGGGTTCATCGCAATGGCTAAGGCTTGATCTGCATCATACTTCTCCATTGCTTGAGATAATTCTCGTTCCACTACCTTTTGTACTTCCAAGTCTATAGTTAGTTCAACAGTAGCTCCTTGTTCTCCATCTCTCCATTCATCATCTACATGAGGAAGCGCATTCCCTGCAGCATCTGTATATAAACGAATTGCTGCAGATTTAGAGGTTAATAGCTTGTCATATTGATATTCGATACCAGCAAGCCCCTGTGTATCATATCCCGTAAATCCAAGGAATCGAGATAATAGGGAACCATATGGATAATGTCTAACGTAGTCGACACCACTATATAGCCCGTCTATTTTTAGACCTTGAATTTGTACTGCCTGTTCATAAGTAATATTTTTTGCTTCTGGTGCAAGCTTAACTAGATAAGATTTTGAATTCATTTTTTCATATAACTTTTTTTCATCTAAATCTAATACTTCTGCTATTTTTCTTGCTGCTTCTTCAATATTATCGTTTTGTGCAGGCATAAAATAAAGGGTGGGTGCTAATTTGTTTGTTACAATTACTTCTCCATTACGATCTGTAATTTCACCGCGTTCTGACGCAAAAGGTACTTCTCTATCCCAGTTCTGTTTTGCTAGTTCCGTAAATTCATCGTGTTTGAGAACCTGTACATAAAACAATCGAATGACGACAGCAAGCCCGAATAACATAAAGGCATATACTATTAGTCTCAATCGTTTTTTCGATACGCTCGAAATCCACTTCATTCGACATTCACACCTCGTTTTTAACAAGGTATGAAAAAAATTGGACTTGTATTCTGATAGATTGCGGATACATACAAAATCAATTCTGTTTTAAAGTAGATGGAAGAAAATTTATTAGTCTTGTGGTAAATCTTCCTCTTCCAATGTTTCGTTATCTTTAGGTGATAAGTAGATTTGTTCAGGTGTTTTTAAATTCACTACGATTGGTGAAGAATCTGTTATTATCGCACCTTTTGAAACACTCTGACTTTCAACATATCCTTCCCCAGAAATTTCAATTTCTAGTCCAGACATATTTTTATAGATAAGCAAATTACGTAATGACCAATTAGTAAAATCAGGGACTGTTATGCTTCCCTCGGTTTTTAAATATACTAAACTACCTTTTGTTAATTGCAATCCTTCACTTGGATATTGTTCTACTATTTTTCCACCTTCACCAATGATGACAGGCTTAAAACCTGCACTAAGTAAATTTTGTTCCACATCAGCTGCATTTTTAGAAACATAGTTTTCTATTTTATAAGTATCTACTTCTGCCACATTTTCCGGATCAATATTTAAATATTTTAAACTGTTTTCCATTACAGAAGTAAACACTTTAGAAACCGGGTCTGAACCGAATTCTCCAGCTTCTAACTGTGGTTGTTTTACTGCAACATACATGATAAGTTGAGGATCATCAGCTGGAGCCATACCTAAAAAGGAGTATAAATAGTTATTTTGACCCGTTAAATATTTTCCTGAACCATCGGAATCTGCAATGTAGGCAGTACCAGTTTTACCTGCCACTTCATATCCTTCAATTGCAAATTTTTGGGCTGTTCCTTTTTCTGAAGTAACTGTAGAAGCTAAAATTTCACGAACTTGTTCAGCTGTACTTGATGAGACAGGGTTACCTTTTACTTTTGGCTCATGTTTTTGTACCACTTCACCATTTGAATCTACGATTTTCTTAATCAAGTAAGGTTGCATCATTTGTCCATCATTTGCAATCGCTGTCATCGCTTGTACAAGTTGAATAGGGGTTACTGTTGAACCTTGACCATAAGAAGTTGTTACATAGTCAATTGGATAATCCGTTAATATTTTCCCGTTAACTTCACCGGGTAAATCAATACCTGTTGGTTTGCCAAATCCAAATTTATCTAAATACTCTATGAAAGTATCATTTCCAATATCCTCTAATAGATACGCCATGGCCGTGTTAGAGGAACGTTGTATTCCTTCTAAGAATGTAATTGGTCCCCAACCAACATAGTTATGATCTCGGATCGTTCTATCTAACAAAGTATAAGAACCTGATTGGAATGTTGCACCTGGATGCCAATTACCTGTTTCAATAGCTGTTGCGAGTGTGAAAACTTTCATAGTCGAGCCAGGCTCTAATATTTTTTGTGTTGCTGTATTCAACCAATCTTCTAAACCAATTCTATTTTCTGGATTGAATGTTGGGCGTTGGCTCATTGCTAATATTTCACCGGTTTTAGGATCAGCAATGATTGCAACCATGGATTTTGGGTCGTACTCATTAAATACTGAAGTCATTGATTCTTCTAAAAAGTTTTGAATAGTTTTATCAATGGTTAAATAAATATCACTACCATTTTGAGCTGGTTTAATCATTTGCTCACTATTAGGCAGCAAGTAGTGAAAAGCATCACTTTTATATTGCATACTGCCATCTACACCTGTAAGCTCTTTATTATAAAAAAGTTCTAATCCCATCTTTCCGACAGTTTTATAGGTTTCCCCATCATCTTGTTTTTCTTTTAAAGCAAATCCGATTAAATGTGAAGCAAATGGTCCGTTCGGATAGTATCTTTTTGAATCGCTGGTAAATAGAATACCTGGTAGATTTTCCGCTTCTATTGCTGTTTTGATTTCATGACTTATACTTCTACCTGCTGTACCAAATTCTACTTGGTATGGCTGTTTTAACTCTCCTGTTTTACTATCTGTTATTTTCTTTGTTAAATTTTTATAAATATTTGCTTCATCCATTTCAATATATTTCGCAAGTATTTCAGCCGTTTTTTCTGGATCTACTACATGCCTTGGTTTTTCAGGATTAGTAGTGGCGATCGGGCTAACAACTGCGATCAATCGATAACTTAATGTATCCTCCGCAATGACACTGCCACCTCGGTCTAAAATTTTCCCTCTTTCTGCCGTCAGCACTGCTTCTTTTTCGTACAACGCTGCAGCTCGAGCCTCTAATACTTGACCATTGACGACCCCTGTCGCTTGTATATGAACAATTTTTACGAATAATGCAAAAAAGAGCCCTCCATATATAACTAACATTAGAAAGGCTCCCCATTGGAATCGAAACTTTTTCTTTTTCATTCTCCCGGCACTACCTTTACATTTTTCTCATTTAGAGTGAAACCGAGTGCTTTTGCTTTTTCCATAATTCGATCGTATCGTGATAGTTCTCCGACTTTAACTTTTAAATCAACATTTTCCTTAGATATTTCTGATATTTCACTATTAATTTGTTGAATTTCGATCGTCGATTGTTGGATTGAACTTTGCTTATGTAATACTGTAACGGCCATGATCGCTACGACTACAATAAATGCAAAATAAAGTAGTTTCTCTTTTGCAGTAATTCGTTTCTTCTTAGCTTGTTTAATGGTCGTTTTTTGTTGTCGTTGTACAACGGTCGGTTGTTCTACATAGGTTTGGAATTGCCTTGCTCTTACAGCCATTTAATCACTCCCTTTTTTCGTTTATTTTTTCAGCAATTCTAAGTTTCGCAGACCTAGAACGATTGTTTTTTTCCAGCTCTTCTTCTGAAGGTAGGATTGGTTTTCTTGTAACTAATTGTAGTGTCGGTTTGTACTCATCAGGCACTACTGGTAATCCAGGTGGTAAATCAGGTAAAGATGAAGCTTCTTTAAATATTGTTTTAGTTAAACGGTCTTCTAGCGAATGGAATGTGATGACACTAATTCGCCCACCGATTTTTAATAGATCAATTGCATCAACTAACGAATCTTCAGCTGCTCCAAGCTCATCATTTACTGCGATTCTTATTGCTTGGAATATGCGTTTTGCTGGATGCCCACCTTTTCTGCGGGCTGGAGCAGGTATACCTTCTTTGATTAATTCGACTAATTGACCAGTCGTTTCAATTGGAGCAACTTTTCTTGCTTCCTCTATTTTTCTGGCAACTTGTTTTGAGAACTTTTCCTCTCCGTATCGGAAAAAGATACGAACTAAATCCTCATATGCCCATTCGTTTACTACATGAAATGCACTAAGTTCTGCGTGTTGGTCCATACGCATATCAAGAGGTGCATCGTGGTGATAACTAAATCCACGTTCAGGTGTATCTAGTTGTGGGGAAGAAACTCCTAAGTCATATAGAATCCCATCAACCTTATGGATATTTATCTTCTCTAGTTCCTCTTTGATATAACGGAAATTGGCATGAACAAATGTCACACGATCTAAATAATCTGCTAATCGTACTTTTGCATGTTCTATCGCTGTTATATCTTGATCGAAACAGATTAATCGTCCATTAGATGAAAGCTGTTGCACTAAATATTCACTGTGCCCTGCACCACCTAAAGTACAATCCACATAAATCCCATCAGATTTGATGTTCAATCCGTCAACTGTTTCTCTTAGTAATACGGTTGTATGATCGAACATTATAAATACTCCTTTTTGGCGCTATATTAACTAGAAGTCAAAGCCAATTAAATTTTCTGCTATATCATTGAAAGAATCTTCAGCGTCTCCCACATAAGCATCCCATGCTTCTTTCGCCCAAATCTCTATTTTGCTTGAAACACCGATTACAACGCATTCTTTTTCTAGTTTGGCGTAATTAGCTAGTGAAGTGGGGATATTAATACGCCCTTGTTTATCTATTTCAACTTCTGTTGCACCTGAGAAAAAGAATCTAGTAAATGCTCTCGCATCCTTTTTCGTCATGGGCAATTGTTTTAACTTTTCTTCGAGTTTTCGCCATTCATCCATAGGATAGCCAAATAGACAGTTATCAAGTCCGCGTGTAATAACAAAAGTATTGCCTAAATCCTCCCGAAATTTAGAAGGTACAATTAGTCGCCCTTTTGCATCAACGGAATGTTGATATTCTCCCATGAACATGCTACTCACCCCACTTTAGTAAATAATGTACCACATTCCCCCACTTTCCTCCACAACTTTCAAAAAAATGTTGACAACTTTTTGCAATTCGTGCATTTAGTCCAAGATGCAACTTTTTTCGATATGAAAAAAGGCATAAAAAAAGAGCTATCTCATAAGAGATAACTCAATTGTCCCTACTACATTCGAACTATATAATGGGAATTTGAAAAATCAAATGGTAATTCCAATAATTCAGAAATAAGTGTTGGACCATAAATATTTAAGTATTGATATGGGTTAAAGACTCTCTCCTGATAGTTATCATTTGGATAAAGTTCAGATGACAACGTGTTAAATTGACGGATGATTTTATCATGTTTTAATAAAACTTGCTGCTCTATTTTACTTTTTAAATATTCAAATTGTTGAGCATGATAATTGATGTTTTTCTCAATTATAAAATCTAAATGTAATTGTTGTTCGTTTAGATGTGTTGATAACTTTTGATATTGATTTTCAAGAAGCCTTTGCAATTGATTAATTTGTTCCTTTGCTTCTTCATCTTGAATGCTTTCTAAAAATTTATTTTTTAATTCTTTTACTTTACCGACAAATACATCTTCCACCGTTAACTTATACTCTTCTAATAATTGCTCCACTTTACGAGAAATTAATGTGATATTTAAACGAGGTACAATAATCGGCATTTGTAAATCCATTACTTCGAAAGCATCTTTCAATGTTGCCCAATAAGCTAATTCACCAGGCCCACCAACAAATGCAAGTACAGGTATAGTCATTTCTTGCATTAATGGACGAGTAACGACATTATTACTAAGCTTCTCAGGATTATTTAAAGCGATCTCAAGTAATTCATCTTTTGCAAATTTTATATTGGAAGTTTCATTAATAAATAAATTTCCAACACGTTCTAGTAAAAAACGTTCCCCATCTTGAACAAAAAACAGATTGGCATTTTCTAAGGTTGCTTCAATCGGTTTACCGAAACCTGCATCATTTAATAACTGTTCTTTATTCACCACTACTTCAGCGATTTTTTCATTCTTTTCAATGATTTTTTTGAAAAAATCTGATTCGTAACGACGAAATGGTGGATATGCCGCATCGATCATAAGTAATCCTTCGTCTTTGAAAAATGAGTTCATGCATCTTACGAAGAAATCTGTAAATGTCTCACTGTCATTGATAGAACTTAATACAAATTGGTAAAGTTCTTGTGTATATGCTGTTTCTCCAAAATCTTTAAAAATTTCATCAATTGTTTTTTTCAATTGAACTTTATTTATCTCAGTTGTAGATGCCATTGTTTTACGATTGTTTCGTTCTCTATATACACGTTTTTTTGGTTCAGTTTGGTAAATGGTATACGTATGATTGATCTCTTCAATATCATGATCTTCTCCAGCGATCCAAAATAACGGAATTACTTTTACACCTAACTTCTCTGTTTGTTTTTTCGCTAGAAGAATGACAGAAATTGCTTTATGAATCGAATAAAGTGGTCCAGTTAAAATTCCAGCTTGTTGTCCTCCAACAATGACAGGAGAACCATCTGCCAAATAAGCTAGATTCTCAGTGATTTTTTCAGTTATCCCATAAGGTTCCATAAACTTCAGGATAATATCACTTAATTGTTTAGTATCATATTGTTTGCTTTTTAAATATTCAGCACGCTTCAAATAGGATTCTTCACGTAACTGGTATTCATAGAAATTATGTAACATTTCGCTACCTGACCAATACGCAGATAACAAATTATTGTTAACTGGCAAAGTAACCTGATCCAGCTTCATTCCTAAATCTCCTCTACTATTGGTTAAATCTTTATCGAACTTTTATATATATCATTTTGAATTCTTAATATATTGTAAACGTTTGTTGCACACCTGCAAATGAATATGCTTAGGAATAGAAGATATATGTAATGATTTTATAAACAATGCCTACAATCCATAAGAGTATGTATAGGATTATCAATATTAAAAACAAGACTCTCCATATTTTTTTCAGCAAGGCTATAATTTCAATCTCTTTCTTCGTTTTCCATTCAATATATGTAAATATAATAGCTATTAATATAGCAATACAGATTACGTAAACACCTAATTTTACTTCCCACAAACTATTAATAATGAGGGGGACAGATAAAAACAATACAAAGGTTGTTACGTCAGAGGCAAAACCAAATGATTTAACTTTACTTACTTTTCCCTTTCTACAAATAAAGTATATGACTGCGAAAAGGATTATTGGAAATAGAATAATAAAGCTTATTACATATAATAATATGCTCACATTTTCTCAACTCTTTTCTCCTCTGTAGCTTTTATTAAATAATATAATGTTGATAATGTCGGTAAATTTTTGCCTCTCTTATGTGCTTTTTTGATCATCGCTAATGCAATCGTATCAATTTCTGTTTGTCGATCGTTCAAAACATCTGAAAGCATAGACGATGTATTTGAAGCTGTTTTTTCACATAAAGAAATCACATCTTCAAAATTGAACTTCTCCATCTCTTCTGAGAAAACACTTTTTAACTCAACGAATAATTGTTCCAATAAATGAAGCGTAGTTTGATGTTGAATTAAGTAACCATTTTTCACTTTTAATAATGCTGTTAATGGGTTTACAAAACAATTAAGTAATGCTTTTTCAAACAGCATTTGTTCCGCATTAGGGGCAAATTCCAGCTGGAAATCGGATTTATCTTCCGCTTTTAAAACAGTATAAAGTTCCTTATTACCACGTTCAATTGCGATTTTTAGCGCACCGAAACCTCTATGGATTACTGTATAATCATCTTGTTTTTGGGCTCCAAATTGACATGAACCAAATGCGATATTTTTATGAGATAAGGATAGTACTTCATCAAAATGTGCTAACCCATTTTGTAAAAAGAGTAAAGGCGTATTTTCAGGTAATAAAGAGAGTTGTGGATATATTGTTTTTAATTGGCCGTATTTCACCGCGACGATAATCATCGTGTCTTCTTGAATAGACGGTAGTGCCGTTAATCCTCTGACCATTGAATGTTCAATTGTTCCATCTAGATTAATACGTTTTAGCCCTTCACGATTAAACGCTTCTGCTTGTTCTGGCCTTCTTGTAACGAGAGTAACATTATGTATTTTTGATAAGAAGCTAGCTACTAACATTCCGACAGCTCCAGCACCAATAACAATAACCTCCACAAAACACCCTCCTTTTCAACTAGTTGAAGGGGTTGTCTTGAAATTACACATTCAAGGCAACCCCTAAGATTTTATTAGTGATGATAACAATTATAAATGCGCCATGAAGTATTTGCACTTTTTACAGATTATCTGTTTGTACGAATTACATTGTTGATGGAGTTACCTTTTCACCAGCTAATAACCAACATAAAGGGTGCGTCTATTTTCAAACGCACCCATTTTTAACATTATTATACTGGATAAACCGGATGTTTACGAGTAGGTATTGGAATTTGTTTTGTAGAATACATTTTCAGTCTCTCTGACAATGTATCACGTAATTTGCTTGGCTCAATAATATCATCGATTACTAACTCAGAAGCTAATTTGTAAATATCGATTTCCTCTTTATACTCATCAATTTTTTCCTTTACAAATTGCATTCTTTTCTTCAGATCTTCTATTTGTTCAATTTTATTCGAATAAACTGCATTAACAGCAGCTTCAGGACCCATTACCGCAATTTGAGCAGTTGGAAGCGCTATACAAACATCTGGCTCAAACGCTGGCCCACACATTGCATACAAACCTGCCCCGTAAGCTTTACGTATAATAACAGAAATTTTTGGGACGGTTGCACTTGTCATTGCAGAAATAAACTTTGCACCATGACGGATAATGCCTGCTCTTTCAACTTTAGTTCCAATCATAAACCCTGGTACATCCGCCAAGAATAAAAGTGGAATTGAAAAGGCATCGCATAATTGTATAAATTTTGCCGCTTTATCCGATGAATCGACGAATAATACACCGCCTTTAACTCTTGGTTGATTTGCTATAATCCCTACTACTCTGCCATCGATTCTTGCTAAACAAGTAATTATTTCAGGTGCAAATAATTTTTTTATTTCAAATATACTTCCTTCATCAACGATATGATCAAGTAATTCATACATATCAAAAGGAACATTTTGATTTTCAGGAATGATGTCTTCTATTTCCCGAATTTGTTTTGGTAATTTACTTTCAATTACTTTTGGTGTTTCTTTAAAATTGGCACCAAAGTAATTTAAATAGTTTTTAGCTAGCTCAATTGCTTGCTCTTCATTTTCTGCAAGCACATCACCACAACCACTAATAGTACAGTGCATTCTT
Source organism: Ureibacillus sp. MALMAid1270 (assembly GCF_049202975.1). Lineage (NCBI taxonomy): Bacteria > Bacillati > Bacillota > Bacilli > Caryophanales > Caryophanaceae > Ureibacillus > Ureibacillus sp. MALMAid1270. The sequence goes on from NZ_JBMIRP010000099.1 coordinate 199,495, forward strand.
GCCCCACCCATTTCTTCAAGTGAGACTTTTTCACCAATTACTTTTTCAGCCATTCGTGGCGATCCTAAATACATTGAGGCATTTCCATCAACCATTATGACAATATCACAAAAAGCTGGAATATATGCCCCGCCCGCTGCTGAAGGACCGAATAGCAAACAGATTTGCGGAATGACACCGCTTAAATTGACTTGATTATAAAATATTCGTCCAGCACCACGTCTACCCGGAAACATGGCTAGTTGATCTGTTATTCTAGCACCTGCTGAATCAACTAAATATAGTAAGGGGACTTGGAGTTTTTCAGCGGTTTCTTGTATCCTTATAATTTTCTCAACTGTATGAACACCCCAAGAACCCGCCTTTACAGTTGAATCATTAGCCATCACACAGACGGTTTGATTGTGCACTTTTCCTATAGCACAGATTACACCATCAGCAGGTAAATCACTTGAAGAACAATTGGCAAATTTACCATCTTCCTCATACTTACCCTCATCAAATAGTAGAGAAAGTCGATCACGGACAAATAATTTATTTGTTTCCTTTAACTTATCATGATATTTCTGATGTCCACCGGCTTTAATCTTTGCCACTTTTTCAGCTAATATCTCATTATATTGTTTCAATAGTCTACATTTCTCCCCTTTATTTGCATGGAACCATTCAAGAAATAAAGTAAGTAGTGCATTCATCTCACCCGTAATACAAGTGAACATGAATGCAGACTGATGTTAAAATGTGTTTGATAGTTTGTATTATTTATTACTTTTGGTGTTCAAGAAAATTGACACCTTGATTTAACCATTTAATGAGTTTGTCATGCTCAGATTGTAGCTCTCTATATTTAATCTCTAATTCGTTATAAGCTTCAGTTAATTCATCAAAACTATTGAGTGCTAGTTTTAAATGGCTTCTCATTAGTTGTTTTGGACGTTTTCTAACACTGTTTAACATTTGGCCATATTGAGTGCGTAATGTTTTATTCCAACGAAAACCACAAGCTTGTTTCGTACGATTTAAAACATTCGCTGCCTCAGCAAAGGCTTCTAATTGTGTTTTTCCATTTTGAACAGCTTGGATGACGATTTCTGCTAATTTTTCATCATCATCTGCAGTCCATTGGTCTTTTCTTCTTTTCCCTTCCACTTTCTATCACCTCACATTTTTTACTACTATATGCACCTTATGAGATAAAATAGAATAGAAGTACTTATAAAAAATAGGTAGTAACATTTTTAATGTTACTACCTATTTTCATTTTTTAACTTGCATGAAAAAGTAAAGAATAACCACTAATATATAGGTTAATTATTAGATTTGTTTAAAAAACGGTTTACTGCTTGAATATGTGCATCACTTTCCCAAAGTTTTGCACACAATTTTATTTCTTCCATTACCCGACCGAACATATTTTTTTCTCTCCAGCTTCTAAGTTTCATTTCTTTATAGGCATGATGGACATCTGGATGGACTTTTTTCATGTTGGAGATGAATTCTTCTATAGCTTGTTCTTTTGGCCGATCGAATACTCTGGTAGCCCAACCAATTTCATACAATTTGTCCGAATCGTATGTGCAAGAGTCTACTAACATCTTTAAAGCGAAGTCTTGTTTTAAACCACTTTCGATTAAGTATGTACCTCCACCCCAGCCGCTCGTGATTCCTAAAGTTCCTTGGATAAATCCACATTTCGCATCTTTTGCTACTAATCTGAAATCACACGCTGTTGCAATCTCACATCCTCCACCAACTGCAGTTCCATTGATTAATGCAATTGTTGGTACAGGTAATGTTGATATCTCATATAATATTTTCCCCATCTTGCTTAACATACCAAAGGCTTCTTGTTCAGTTCGCAGTTTGTGAAACTCCGATAAGTCTCCTCCTGAACAAAACGCCTTATCACCAGCGCCTGTTATGATTAAAAAACGAACATCGTTGTTTTCATTTATATAAGTAACAACTTCTTTAAATCCGTTCATTACTTCATCATTGACAGCGTTTCTTTTCTCTTCTCTGTCGATTGTAAAGGTTAATATTCCATCTATTAGGTCGATCTTATATGACATCCACAACACATCCCCTTCATCTGTCACTAGTTCCTATCATTTGGTTTCATAGTAAAGCAGAGTGAATGTTTTGACAAGTTCTATAAGTATTCGAAAGCTAATAAATTGTCTAGTTATATAGTAAGCATAGGTGGAAATTTTTCAAATGTTTTAGCTTTGGTTTTATTTCTAAGAAGTGTTTTTCGTTGCGTGATACTCTTGTTGGGTTTTCTAATTTTTTGTCACCTGATCTAGACAGAATTCCTTGAATCTATTCGGAGTTGTCAAAATATAGCCCTCTTTTAGACAGAATTCCGTAAATCCATTCGAAGTTGTCAAAATATAACCCTCTTTTAGACAGAATTCCTTAAATCCATTCGGAGTTGTCTAAATGAAGCCCGTATTTAGACAGAATTCCGTAAATCCATTCGAAGTTGTCAAAATATAGCCCTCTTTTAGACAGAATTCCTTGAATCTATTCGAAGTTGTCAAAATATAGCCCTCTATTAGACAGAATTCTGTAAATCCATTCGAAGTTGTCAAAATATAGCCCTCTTTTAGACAGAATTCTGTAAATCCATTCGAAGTTGTCTAAATGAAGCCCTCTTTTAGACAGAATTCCTTGAATCCATTCGAAGTTGTCTAAATATAGCCCTCTTTTAGACAGAATTCCGTAAATCCATTCGAATTTGTCTAAATGAAGCCCTCTTTTAGACAGAATTCCGTAAATCCATTCGAAGTTGTCTAAATGAAACCCTCTTTTCGTGACACTTTCCCGAAGTCCCCATCAATTTTGTCACGCAACTAGCCTCTAGTGTATAAATACTTCAACACTGTATTATTTAAAAAATAAAAAAAGGCTAATAGAGAGCCATGGCCTCTCTATTAGCCTTTTTGTTTTAGAGCTTTTTCGAACAAGCTCAATAAATTATTTGCTAACTACTTCTTTACCTTTGTAGTGTCCGCAAGATTTGCAAACGTGGTGAGATAAAGTTGCTTCACCACAGTTTGGGCAAGCTACCATACCAGGTACAGATAATTTGAAATGCGTACGACGCTTTCTTTTAGCAGTTTTAGAAGTTCTTCTAAATGGTACAGCCATTATTGGCACCTCCTTACAGATAATTATTCATCTGTTTGATCAAAATACTTAGCTAAATCAGCTAGTCTCGGATCTACTTTTTGTTCGCCAGTTTCCTGTTGACGAGCAACATCTTCATCTGTTGAATAACTCCAGTACTTCCCGCCTTGCACTTGGCCTTCAGAACCTTCTTTGAACACTTGCATAGGAATGGAAAGGAGAATTAACTCCTCTAGTACTGGCTTCATGTCGATTACTTCACCATCTATATAATGGATATCTTCATCTTCACTACCACGAAGTTCCGGGTCAATCCAACTAAAGACTTCCACCGTATCTACGTTGATTGGATATTCAACATCCTCCCATGTTCTTGCACATGGTAGTGTAAGAGTTGCAGTCATAGTAAATTGACAAGTCATTTGCGATGCACCGAATGTACAGTGCCCTTTAACATGTACAGGTGAAATATTACGAATCTCAGTGTTTCGTTTTTTTACTTCATCTAACTGTACTTCTGTATCAATAGGCATCCCTTTTTGGCGATACTTTGATAATTCATGAATAGACCATTTCATTCATTCATCACCTCGAGACAACAATGTTGATTATATAATGTGAAAATATAGATGTCAAGTTATTTTCTTGTCACCATCATAAAACCTATACTATACTTTTACTAACTTCATTCAAAACTATACTAAATTTCAAATGTATATTGCACAAATTCGTACAGTCGAATTTGATGATTAACTATTAGGAGTGCGAAAATTTATGCAAGCAGTTGGCGTTGTTGTCGAATATAATCCTTTTCATAACGGTCACCATTATCATATCAAAGAATCTAAAAAGAAAACAGATGCTGATGTTGTAGTTGCAGTAATGAGCGGTAACTTTCTCCAAAGAGGAGAACCCGCACTTGTAGATAAATGGCACCGAACAAAAATGGCACTCTTAAGTGGTGTTGATATGGTTATTGAACTACCTTACGTATTTGCCACTAGTAAAGCAGAACAATTTGCTAGAGGTGCTATTCAAATTCTTACTGCTATGAAGTGCGACACATTTGCTTTTGGTAGTGAAGATGGGAATATTGAACCTTTTCTTAATACATTGATGCTACTTCATGATGAACGTACTGAGTACAATGACTTGATCAAGTATTATATTTCAAAAGGGAATAGTTACCCAAAAAGTTTATATGAAGCATATGAACAACTTAAACAAAAACGACCACAATTATACATCGATTTATCCCAACCCAATAATATTCTCGGGTATCATTATATTGAGGCAGTACATCAAATTAAGAGTTCAATTCAACCAGTAACCATTCAAAGGGTAAAAGCTGGTTATCATGATGACGTTAAACAGGATTCATCAATTGCTAGTGCTACAGGGATACGAAAGGCACTCTTTGAAAGTGGAGAATTATCTGATGTTCTTCAATTTGTTCCTCCCCATTCATATGAACAATTACAACTATGGGCACAAAATCATCAACAATTTGTCCAATGGGAATCATTTTGGCCGTTATTACGTTTTACCATTGCTCGCTATTTACCAAAGGATTTAACTCAATTTGCAGATGTCTCAGAAGGGATCGAATTTGCATTAATTAAATACGCAAAAATGAGTGATTCTTTCCAAACTTTTATGAATCATATTAAATCAAAGCGTTACACATGGACTCGACTACAAAGGATGTTAACACATATTTTCACAGGTGTAACTAAAGAGCAACTACACCAATTTGAATCCCCAACATATATTCGATTACTCGGGATGACAAATAAAGGTCAACAATTCTTAGGATTAAAGAAAAAAGAGTTTGAATTACCACTAATAAGTCGTGTAGCTCAAACAAAAGATCCATTACTCCAAATCGATATTCGAGCTACTGAAATTTATGGGCAAGGGATTCAATTATTCTCAAACAAAAAAATAGACGGAGATTATCAGACTCCGCCCATTCGAATATAAAACGCGTAGTGCTATTTTTCAGGAAGTTGTTCTAAATAGTTAAGCGCATCGTCAATGGTCTTCACAGGTACGATTTTCATACTCGTACCTATTTTTTCTGCCGTTTGTACAGCAACTTCATAATTGGATTTAATGTCGGGATTTACACTTAACATTGCTTCAGTAATTTCATCGTCTGGAGCAAAGAAGATTTCCATTCCATCTTCATGTGCCGCAACGACTTTCTTGTCAATCCCGCCGATTCTTCCAACTGTTCCATCTTCGTTCATCTCACCTGTTCCTGCAACCGCATAGCCTTTTGTTAAATCTTCATCTAACAGTTGATTTAAGATTTCTAATGTAAACATAAGACCGGCAGAAGGACCTCCTATTTCTTCCGCATCCACATTTACATTTGGCTCTGTTTTAATAGTTTTACTTTGAGAATATGTAATACCAATCCCAATTTTCTTTGGTTCACTACCCGGTATTTCTTTTAATGTTAGAGTCACGTCTATTAATTGATCATCCCGATTAAGTACTAACTGTACTTCTTCATTTTCCTTCTTAGCACTTAATTTTGCAGTTAAGTCTTCTGATTTGTGAATGATTTGTCCATCTATCTCAACAATTTCATCCCCTGGTTGAATTTTACCGTCCGCTGCACCACCGGACAAAACATTTAATACGGTAATCCCGTTATATGTAATTGTAAATGGAAGATCAGCTTTTTGGAATGCTACATGGAGTGCATTAAATTGAGAATCAGTCATAAGCTTCAACTGACGTACATTATATTCTTCTTCGCTTTCCTCTTCATGACGTACAGAATCCAATTCTAGAATGTCTTGATAATCGTTAAAATAAGCGATGGTTAAAGCTAGCGGTGTTGCTTGAAACATGGATACTGTCATTAAGTTAAATGTACCTTTATCATCAAAATCTCCGTCTTGCACTTTAACAAATTGGTTAACATCATAGGCGCTACCTGGTTTCATCACATAATAATCTACTCGATAAAAGCAAAAGAACATCGCTAGAAGAAAAATTACGATCATACTAATGATCTTTTTCATATTGTTTGGCACCCCCCAAGTTCCAAAGCAAGACTAAAATTTTTAACAATTGCATATATTAGTTTAGCATTTCTTTTCACAGCATTCAGTACTTTTATTTCGTATGAGTCAGTTGAATACATACAGTTAATATTCAGCTAAGTGAGTTATACGATTGAATGAATGGTTTCGTCTGGCCACTCGTTTTTTTAGTATGGAATTTCGGACAAGTCCGGTAAAGTATTCCCACCCCAGACGCATTATATTTGGACAAAATATGAAAAGAGTTGGTGTATATTCCTCTACTATATCTATTTATTTGTATTAGCCTAATTATTTTACTTTTACTTTTCCCTGGTGTGGCACATGAAGGTACGGATTTAGGTGTATCTTTGTTTATGGAAGCTTTGTTTCCGTATTTATTGCCATACTTAATTCTCACACAATGGTTCATTCGATTGACACCAAGTCATCAAGATTCCACATCAAGGTTACAGTTATATTTAAAAACCTATGGTATTAGTGCTTTAGGTGGATTCCCTACTGGAGCTGCGACGATTGCCTTCCTTAAAAAAAATAGACAAATATCTGCTAAAGAAGCAAAAGGCCTCTTAAGTATTTGTCATAGTCCAAGCCCTCTATTCGTTATTGGGTTTGTAGGGTATGATCTATTGAATGACACTATGTTTAGTTGGCGTTTTTTAATTTTGTACCATATTGTATCCTTAATCATTTTGTTCATTTTTTATAATGCTTCCAAAAATGATCCATTTCATGCGAATATCGTTCCTATAGAACAACAACGCACAAAAATTCAAAATCCATTTACTAGTAGTATTAAGGACAGTGTTCCAACGGTATTAGTCGTTGGGTCAACGTTAATCTTCTTTACAACGATTTACACAGTAGTTATGCACTCTATCTCAACATTTTTCCCAAATATACATAATAGTATCATCCTATTAACTGCAGCTTCCCTTGAGATGACTAATGGGCTTAAAATTGCTTCACAACTATTCTCAAACGAATCTACATTACTCTATCTTCTATTAGCAGCCTTTTTAACGATACAAAGTCTTAGTATTCATATGCAAGTAGCAGTACTCGCAAAATCTGAAAAAATATCTTTAAGACCATACGCTGCACTAAGGATATTCCTAGTTATTTTAATTCCCACATTGTATTATCTTTTGTTTTTACTATGAGAAGTTTAAAAAAATCGGCGAAATGATTTTTACATTTCGTCGATTTTTTATTCGTACCTTATAGATTATTGAATTTTTTAATTAAAGCTTGCTCTACATGTGGCGGAACCAGACCTTCCACTTTACCACCATATCGAGCTACTTCTTTAACAATACTTGAACTTAAAAAAGAATATTGATTTTTCGTCATGATGAAAAATGTTTCAATGGATTCATCTAAATAACGGTTCATAGATGTAATTTGCATTTCATATTCGAAATCAGATACTGCTCTAAGACCGCGCACAATCGCCTTTGCCTTTTTCGATCTCGCATAGTCAATTAATAATCCAGAAGATGAATCAATTCTTACATTTGGCATCGATTTTGTCACTTCTTCAATCAGTGCCATTCTTTCTTGTAAAGTAAATAATGGATTTTTAGAAGAATTATTTAATACTGCAACATACACTATATCAAATACATCTGCAGCTCGTTTAATAATGTCGAGATGGCCATTTGTTATTGGATCAAAGCTCCCGGGTACAACTGCTATTTTGTCAGTCAATACTTTCTCCCTCTTCCCAAACATTTGTTATTTCGAATAAATTGAAACAATAGAACTTCCATAAGTTTCTTCTTTCTTTAACGTATAATCACCATATGCATCTGGTAGGCTAACTTCTGTAGCATGTTCGCATACAATGATGGCTTGTTCTGAAAGTTTACCGCCATCAATTAGGTTATTGACTAATTGATAATACTCTACTTTTTTATATGGCGGATCTAAAAACAAATAATCAATTTGTATATCACGTTTTAATAATGCCTTTACAGCACGTGTTGCATCTGTTCTATATAATTCCGAATGTTCCTCATACCGACATTTCTTAATATTTTCTTGAAGAACTTGAAATGCTTTACCGTCTTTTTCAACAAAAATTCCTTTTTCGCAACCTCTACTTAAAGCTTCAATCCCTAGTCCTCCACTACCAGCAAATAAATCTACTGCAATACCACCATCAAAAAATGGTCCAATCATATTAAATATCGATTCTTTCACTTTATCGGTTGTAGGTCTAGTTGTTGTGCCTGCTATTGCTTTTAAGGGCATTCCTTTTCTTTCACCTGCAACAACTCTCATTTGTTTCACCACTCTTCGTTATTGTAGTGTTGTTATTGGTGATATGATTATATCGTTTTCATTTTTTTCAATTTCTACTAAAAATAATCGTTGAAGCCATGATTCCTCAATATATCTTTTATCCATTATTTTAATAATTGGATTTGATATCGTATCATATCTTCGTTGATTAAATACATAAAAATTAAAGTTTTCAGGGAATCTAAACTTCCTTAGTTCGCTATCTACATAATATCCATTTGGTCCTTCTGAAACTTCATATCCTAATAGAGCTAACAATTCGTCCGCTGAATAATATATCAAACCGTTCTGAAAAACGCGTTGAACTTCTTCAGTGTATTTTTCATTCACCATAAGTTTTCTTGGGTCTGAAAATTGCAGTGGTTGAAGTTCTTCTCCATCTACATTTAAAGCAAAGAATTCCGTATACATATTAAACACTTCAGATAGCTTTTCATCTAAAGTAGTTGCAGTGATTTTTGTACCTTTTAGTTGTTCTAACTTTGTCACCCAATTATCTAATTGTTTGTCAGACATATTACTTAGTAATTCATTTACAATTTGAGCTGACTTATTGTCTTCAGATATAGTTCCTGTTACAAAAGCAGCAACTACTTCTTTCATCCAATTAGGTTGATTTTCAAAGGTATATAAAGTATCAATTTGGGATAAAATCACTCTTTGGTTTAATCCTGCTAATGTTAAATCTTTTAAAAATAAAATACGTTCCCCTTGATCACCAGAAAGATTATCCCCGTTCACAATTGAAATATGTTCATCGTTTAAGAATTGAATATTTTTAATCTGTTCACTTAAACTTTCATCAATCGTAGTATTTGAATAAATCGAAATTTCATCAGTCTTATGCTGTAATGTCAAACCATCCGATTGGTAGTAAATTTCATTTACATCACCTTGTCCACTAAACATGACATAGTTAACGAGAGTTAAGGACTGTTGACCGATTAACGGTAATCCTGTTACCCATTGACCACCTATTTGACTATCCGTGGAAATATGTATGATAGAATAAGAAACTGTTCCATTGTTTAAAGAGGCAAATATATCTTTTAATAGCTGACTTGATTTCAATCCTCCATCAAGTGGAATGACATAAGAAAGTGATTGGGATCTAGATTCACCAACGTTAAACTTTGTTTTATCTTCACTTAATCGTTCGCAAGTTTGTTCACTTTCTAAGAAACAATCAGGATTGGTTGCAAGTTGTGGCCAATTAATTTCGATTGTTTGATTCGGAAGATTTCGAAAATGTTGTCTAATATCTAAACTTTGATTTCGATATTCAATTTCAATTTCCTGTGTATATGTAAATTCACCTTGTCCAGTTTCAAGCTTGTCCGAGTATACTTGATATTGGAAAAATAATAACCCACTAACAATAAACAATAAAACGATAAAAAAGCTAACTGAATATTTCATGTGCTCTAACCTCCTCCTTCATGGTACTATTGGTACGAGAAAGGATGTGTATTGTATGATTCAACAATTTATTGAACTAGGACAAGGTTATGGGGATGTTTATGAACTTTGCGAATTAATCGAAACAAATGAAAAAAGATTTCATAATGCATTTTTAATTATTTCAAATAAAGATGATAAAAAATTTGCTTCACTTGCTGTAGTTTTTAAGCCAGTAGGTGAAAGTAAATTCATGCCAATTTATATTTGTCGAGAAGGGATTCCTTTTGATACAGATAAGCCTTCTAAACGAATCGAATTATTTGAACAAGCATTAGAGCGCATTGGCAAGAAAGCAATTCCTATGGATGTAAAACATTCTTCTTTTTACCCAGAAAAAGAATTATTTTATAACCATTTAGTTGGAATTTTACGAATGAATCACTTTATACCGCCAATGCAATAATTTTATTTCACTACAAACCAATTTTATAATCGTATTCTTTTGCTTTATCAGGCTTCGCATTTTCGAATTCAGTTTTTAAGAATGGACGATACGATTCTACAACGTCTTTCACAAATGGAAGGCGTTGTATTTTACCCATCGCTATTTCAATTTCGTCACGATTACAATAGATCACAACATATTTTAACTTCCGAGAAATATAATGAACATTACCGTATTTTCTTAAACTTTTTGCATGTTTAAGTTGGTTTACATAGACGATCAGACCTTGTCTTTCTTTCATTTCAATTCCCTCATTTCTTAACTTAAAGCATACCATAGAGTTATTTTTTATAGCAACAGAGTTTAGCTGACAGGATGATAGATTTTCCGTTATAATCATTTTTATAAGAATCTATATCATAAGTAATTATTAAACGTAGATAGCAAATGAATGTAATTGACAACAGTTTAATCATTCGAATTTGTTGAGGAGGACTTTCATGGGAAAAAAGACAAAGTTGGCGCTTGCAATTGCAGCTGCTAGTGCAGCTGCTTGGGCAGGGAGTAAAGCTGTTTTAAAACCGCAGAAGCGTGAAAGTAAAAAAGTATTACAATTCGATCGTCCAATTGTTCTTGCTCATAGAGGAGGAGCTCAATTAGCTCCAGAACATACGAGACCTGCATTCGAGATGGCTTATGAGCTAGGTGTTGATGGTTTTGAAGTGGATATACGTTTAACAAAAGATGAAGAAATTATTGTATTCCATGATGATACAGTTGATCGTACAACTGATGGTACAGGTTTTGTAAAAGATTACACTCTACAAGAATTAAAAGAATTGAATCATGGTTATAGATTTTTAGATTTAGATGGGAACTCCCCATATGAACAAGAAAAATTATCTGTCGTTACATTAAAGGAATTATTAGAGGATTTTCCAACTACTTATATTAATATCGACATTAAAGATTCACCTGATACGTACGAAGGGAGTTTAATGCCATCAAAACTATGGCGTTTAATCGAAGAACTACAAGCTCAAGATCGTGTAGTTGTGACGAGTTTCTATAGTGAACAAGTAGATCGTTTTAATCTATATGCACAAAATCGAGTGGCACTAGGTGCAGGTGAAACGGACGTAAGAAAAGCTTTCGCAGCATTTACAAGTCAATTTGGGCACTTATATCACCCTAAAGTAGATGTGTTTCAAATTCCACCTAAATTAGGTGTTATCGCCTTAGATATGCCGAAATTCATCTCCTATTTAGGTAATTTAAATATTCCAGTCCATTATTGGACAATTAATGACCCAGATTTAATCGAACGCCTTATTAAACGTGGTGCCAAAGGAATTGTTACGGATCGCCCGGATATTGCTGTTCCATTAGTACGTCAATTACATGAAGCTGCCATTTGAAATAATGAACAAAAATAACAATCAAAAAAAGTCTCCAATGGAATCATTTCCTTGGAGACTTTTTTTGATATGAATATTTAAGCTGAGCAAGAACAGCCCCCACCTGTACCACAACCACTTCCACAAGATGAACTTGTAGCAAAAAATGGATTACTTACAGGAACTTTAACCGATTCAGAAACAGATTTTCCAACAATTAAACTAATCTCGTCTAATAAATCTTGGTAATCATTTTCTGCAATTTTTAAATTCGCAACACGTTCATCTAAATCTAATTCACGTTTCTGTTTACGAATTTCTTTCATAATTTTATTGTAATCGGGATGATATTTCCCGAATCTTTGCACATCCTCGTACTGCTCTTTCATTCTTGTAAAAGTGGCAATTTTATGCACAAGTGCAGGATCACTATAAACGTTTTGATATGCAATCCGTAGTTTTTGTGCTTGTTCAGAGGAAAGGACCATAGAACTTAATATATCCGTTTCATCAAGTATTGTTACCCATTCAGAAGTTATTAACATCTTATTCCTCCATTCAACTATATGATAGCAGATTTTCATATTGCTTGGTAGTTTGAAAACTTACCATTTTTGTTCATGCCAATCAATTTAGTTGAATGGGAAATGTATTTAACCCATATTTAAATTGGATTCAAGAACAGACTGAACACATTCAATATCTGAAAAATGGATTTGGGTTTTGCCAATCGTTTGTGTATTCTCATGGCCTTTCCCTGCTATTAATATCGTATCTCCTTTTTTTGCAGAAAGGATTGCTTTTGAAATAGCCTCTTCTCGGTTTAATATAGTTTCGTACTTTTGATTGGATAAAAAACCTGCAGCTATTTGAGAATTGATCACTTCCGGGTCTTCATTGCGTGGATTATCAGTGGTTAAATAAATTAAATCTGCATACTTCGATGCAACCGCGCCCATTTTTATACGCTTATGTTTATCTCGGTTTCCACCACAACTAAATACAACAATTAGTTCCCCTCTAGTTGTTTTATATAATGTTTGTAAAACCGCTCTTAACGCAGCTTCAGTATGTGCATAATCTATATAAATATCTAAATCTAAGTTATTTTTAATATATTGTAATCTACCTTTTGGCAAACTAAGATATTCAGCAGCCTGGCATACTTCTTCAATATTAAAACCAAGTTCTGCAACAGTAGTAATTGCGGCTATCGAGTTTTGTAGGTGGTGATCTCCTACAAAGGGTAATGTAAATACTTTTTGCCCCTTTTTACTCTGTAAGCAACATGTGGAGGAGTTATTGGCTTCTGCTAATAGTTGTAATTGATAGTCTACACGATTACCTAAACCAAAATACACTTTCGGTTTCTTTGCCTGTAACCCTACTGTTCGACAAAACGAATCGTCACCATTTAATATAACTCGTTCTGATAAAGTAGCTAATAGCTGTTTTGCTGCTTTGTATTTTTCATAAGAACCGTGATCTTCAATATGATCTTCAGCCAAATTAAGAAATACTCCAACGTTAATCGCACAATCATCAAGTCGATGTTTTGCAAGTCCCATGGAAGAAGCTTCTAAAACGGCATATTGAACTCCTTGACCTACCCCATGCTGGAATATTTTATGAAGATGTTTTGGTTGTAATGTTGTTAAACGTTCAAATGGAAGATCAACATCTTTGCCATTTATATAGACTCCGTTCGTTCCGATAACCATTACTTTTTTATGTAGCGAGTTTAAGATTTGACCAATGAAATGACTTACTGTCGTTTTCCCATTTGTACCCGTGATAGCAATTACTTGCATTGCCTCAGCAGGAAATCTGTGAAGTTTAGCAGCACCATATGACATGAATTTTAAACAATTTGGAACCCAAATGAGTGGAACAGGTATACTTAATTTATCTAGTAATTTTTCGTCTTCTACTACAACACCAATTGCCCCATTTTGTATGGCAATTTCAACATATTTAACTCCGTCATCATTCGTCCCTTTACGCACGACGAATAAATCTCCATCTTTAACATCTTGAGCGTAATCTTCTATTCCAAGAACTTCTATTCGAATGGAACCACCTTTAACTGTACACGGCCAGTCTTTTAAAAGCTCTGCTAGTTGCAATGTGTCACTCCTTCTTTTCCTTATAGTATGCCCAGCTTGAAATCATGACACTAAATCTACAAGAATAAGAATGAATTCCGGTGACTTTTCAACAAAAAATGTCCTTTTGTAATAATATGAAGGTTACAAACCAATAATAAGTTATCAATAAAACTTAAGAAGAGAGTAATGAAACTTTTTTAATACACTAATTCTTGACACAATGTTGTCATTGCATGGAATTATAATTTGCTCTATTATTAATAATGAGCGTATACTATGTACGAATTGCTAAAGGAGGATTTATCGAATGTATTTTGAAAACAAAACTCTTGAAAATATAACGGCTGAACAAGAACTACTTGTTAGTGTTATGAAAAAAAATGGATTAGAATGTCACGGCGGATGGGATTATGACCGTATGACTTTCGACAAACGCTTCGATTTAAAAGAAGGTCGTTTCTATTTACGCGTATTTTGCAAAGCTGTTTCTGGCGATGTAGGAAACAATACAGCGATTTTAAAAATCCAAAAACCAGCACTTGGTAAATACTACTATCCACACGGTGTAGAGTATGATGAAAATGAAGAAGTATTCCCAACACATTTAGTTAAAGAATGTGAAGGAATTCTTGAAAACGTTAAAAAATTATTTGCTACATATGGCGTAGAAGCATAATTTTATATAACTTAATATGTATAAGAAATTGAAGAATTAGTCATCTTTTGACGAATTCTTCATTTTTTTATTTTTTCTAAAAAAGAGTGTCTTTTAAAGACACTCCTCTTTCATTTTCTATATTCTCTTAGAAACCAAATATTGCTTTTATGACTGATGTTGTTTCACCAGGTTCAAATAAAATATATAGAAGTAAATAAACCATTACTCCTGTGATCGCAACAAAAAACCAAATAACACTTGTAATCGGCCCTAGTTTTTTATGAATTGATAGTTTATTTTTAAATCCAGTAAGTAAACTAACAATCCCAAATACTGCCCCAGTAGTTGCTAAAATAATATGGAATACTAAAAAGAATGTGTAATACCCTTTTAAGCTATCTGGCCCACCAAAAGCTGTGTTTCCGATGAATACCGTTCTTGATGCGTAAATTAAAAAGAAAATTAGTGCTGATACACCAGCAGCAATCATTACTTTTTTGTGACCATCAATATTTCGTTTAGCTATTTGAACCCAACCAATTGCTACTAATACAGCGCTAATGACGATAAATGAGGTACTAATTGTCGGTAAAACATAAAATAATGACGACATTCAAACATTCTCCTAACTGAAGTTCTTTCTATATTTAGTGTTGTTGACTTTGTTTTAATTTTTGGAAGTCTTTCAACGCTTTTTGTGTTATTTCATCTTCATTATTTGAGTGTTCTTCTTTCCACCATTGACGGAACACTTTCCATAAAATAACACCAAAAATAATTTCTTGAATGATTTTCATTAGCACTCCACCAGTTTGTTGATCCCCAACTAAAGTCATATATCCTGGGAAAAACAGTTCAGGCCCAGATAGATTTAATCCGGATAGGGTTCCAATTGGGACACAAAGTTCCATTGCTTTCAACCACATTTCCCCATCATAATACGTTGCGTATAATGGTTGGTCTGCGAAAATAATAAGAGCACAAGCTGGTGTTATTAAAACAGCATTCGCAATGATATATCCTATTTTATAAAGGCTCTTCATTTTAGGCATTTCATTCACTGGATTCATTAATGGCCAGGTCATGAAAAATGCAGATAAAAATAAGATGAACGTGAATATTCCATGGAATGTTTCATCCAATTTAATCGTATCAAAAATACCCGGTATATGATAAAGCGAGAACATCATAGCAAAAACAAAAACTGCAACAACCGGTTGTGTAAAGACTTTAAATATTTTCCGCACAACAGGTGCATTCACAACGATACTCCATATCCACCAAGGAATACCTTTTATTATTAATAGCGGTAATAGTAATAAGAGGAATGCCATTTGCACCATGTGCATTGAAAATAGTATATGTGACAATAAATCGATTGGAGATCCAACCACAATATAGAGCGTAATCATGGATAATAGAAAATATATTGCTTCACTCTTTTTCAGAGGTTCACTTACTTTAAAGTCTTTTCTCCATTTTACGGTAACTAAGAAGTATACAACCGTTAAAAATACGATGACTCCTATTAAGTAAGGGCTCCATAATGCTTGAAAACCAAAGATACTTAACGGCATTTTATAACGCTCCTTTAAATTTCACTAATTTAATTATAGAACGCTTACATCTTAACATCAATGAACGAACTATGACAATTAATTCAACAATTCCAAAAAAAATAAGTGTAGATAAGTTGCAAAGCAACCTACCTACACTTATAGAATTTTACTTTCTTACCACCAAATAATCGTTAAGAACGCAAGGAAGAAAGTAAATGCAATAATTGCTCCTAACCAAACGAATGTGTTAATTACACCGATAAAAGGAGCTTTTTTCTCACCCATATGCATGAATGAATACAGTTGTAGTACAACTTGTACACCAGCCAATAAAAGAATTACTGGCTTAATGAAGTAAGGTGAAAAGTCTGCAACTACCACAGCAAATGCTATGAAAGTGAAGAAAATCATAATCGCGAAGTTTACAACTTGTTTACGCATTTCAACCGCGTTTTTCTTACGGTCATAATCGTACTGTGCAACAGATTTTTCTTGAACATGTGTATCGTGTCCCATCTTATCCTAGCACCCCCATTAAGTAAACTACAGTGAAGATGAACACCCAAACAACGTCGATAAAGTGCCAATAAATTGATGCAGCGAAGAATTTAGGTGCATTGTATAAGTTTAATCCGCGTTTTGCATTACGGATAATTAAACCTGTAATCCAAACTAAACCAATAATTACGTGTAGTCCGTGTGTACCAACAAGTACGTAGAATGATGATGAGAATGCTGAATGAGTAAATCCAAATCCTTCGTGAACTGTATACTCATAGAACTCAAAAATTTCTAAACCTAAGAATCCAAGACCTAATAGTACTGTGATTCCCATCCAAAGTAGAACGCCTTTAGCGTTATAGTTTTTCATATGGTACATAGCATATACACTTGTTAAAGAAGATGTTAAAAGTAACATTGTCATAACAAATGCTAATTCTAAACCAAATAATTCAGAAGCTTTAATATCCATTCCAGCTGGACCACTATCTTTTAAAGAAAGGTAAGTAGCAAATACACTGGCAAATAATACGATATCACTACAGATGAAAATCCAGATTCCGACGAATTTATTTTTCCCTTCCATAGTAGCTTGTTCAGCATGATCCGGCCAAGATTTTGGGGTGAATTTAGTATTTAAATCCATTATTTGTTACCCCCTTTTCCATATAAATCTTCTTCAATTGCGATGATTTCTTCTTTATGAACATGGAAACCTAAATCATCTTTAAATGAACGTAAAATCATACATCCAACTGTAATACCTAAACCTATAATAATTACAGGTACAGACCATGATACGCCATCTGGATGATATAAAGCACCAAATGCTGCGATAAATAAACCGATTGACATGATTAAAGGTAAGATTGATCCATTTGGCATATGGATATCGCCAAGAGGTTCAGCATATGTCATACCTTCTTTATTACCTTCTTGTTTTTCAATCCAATATGGATCGTAACCACGTACAAGTGGAGTTTGTTTAAAATTATAGAATGGAACTGGTGTTTTAATAGCCCATTCAAGTGAACGTCCATCTCCCCAGTAGTCGCGTTGGTTTACTGGTTTACCTTTAATCGATAATAACATGTTAAGTACTAGTAGTAATACCCCAATACCCATCATGATTGCACCGATAGATGAGATGAAGTTGTATAAATCCCAACCTTGATCTGCTTGGTAAGTGAATACACGACGTGGCATACCCATTAAACCAAGGAAATGTTGGATAAAGAATGTTAAATGGAATCCAATGAAGAATACCCAGAATACAACAAAACCTAATTTTTCGTTTAACACGCGGTTAAACATAATTGGCCAATAGAAATGAGTTGCACCAAAAATTGCAGTTACGATACCACCAACGATTACGTAGTGGAAGTGAGCAACGATGAAATATGAATCATGTAATTGGTAGTCAAGTGGAGCAGTGGCCTGCATTACACCTGTTACACCACCAGCTACAAATGAAGGAATAAATCCTAAAGCATAAATCATCGGAACTGTTACTTTAACCGAACCGCCCCAAATTGTCAGAATCCAGTTAAATACCTTCATACCAGTTGGTACACCAATCGCCATTGTTGCAACAGCGAAAATTGCGTTTGCTGTTGGCCCAAGACCTGTAGTAAACATGTGGTGAGCCCAAACCATGAATCCTAAGAAACCGATTAAAATTGTTGCGAATACCATTGAAGAGTATCCGAATAAACGTTTACGAGCAAATACCGGAATGATTTCAGAGAATAAACCGAATGCAGGTAAAACTAAGATATAAACTTCTGGGTGTCCGAAAATCCAGAATAAGTGTTCCCAAATAATTGTGTTACCACCCATAGTATGATCGAAGAAATTAGCTCCAAACATACGGTCAACTAACATGAAGAATAAACCAACTGTCAGTGGAGGGAAAGCGAATAAAATTAATGCACTTGAAAGTAATGTTGTCCAAGTAAATAATGGCATACGCATAAACGTCATACCAGGTGCACGCATTGTAATAATCGTTACAATGAAGTTAATACCAGAGATTAACGTACCAGCACCAGAAATTTGTAAACCAAGTACATAGAAATCAATACCATGACCTGGTGAATATAAAGATAATGATGCATAAGATGTCCATCCAGCATCAGGTGCCCCACCCATAAAGAATGAAAGGTGTAAGAAAACAGCACCTAAGAAGAATAACCAGAATCCTAAAGAGTTTAGGAATGGGAATGCAACGTCACGTGCACCAATTTGTAAAGGTACAACAGCGTTCATAAAACCAAATAGCAATGGTGTCGCAGCTAAGAATAGCATTGTCGTACCATGCATTGTAAGTAATTCATTAAAAAGACCTGCGGAAACAAAATCATTGTTTGGTACCATTAACTGTATACGCATTAATAATGCTTCAAAACCAGCGATTGCAAAGAATAATAATCCTGCAAAGAAATACATATTCCCTAGTTTTTTATGGTCAACAGTTGTTAAATAGTCCCAAAGTGTTGCCCCAAAGCCCTTCTTACCAATTGCAACAGAGCTCACAACTTTAACCTCCTCTATGTTTCAATACAAAAATCAAATTATTTTTCTACAGATAAGCTCATAATGTAATCAGCAAGTGCACTAATTTCTTCATCAGATAATCCATCATTACCAACTTTATAATTACCGCTCATTAAGTTACCTGGTTTATATTTTTCAGGATTTTTAATCCAGCTAACTAAATTTTCTTTGTTATGCTCTAAGAAACCAGCGATATGGCTACGATCACCAAATGTTGTTAAGTTAGGACCCATAGCAGCACCTCCAGGTACACCAGTAACTGAAGTAACAGCATGACACATTAAGCAGTTTGCAGCAAATGTTGCTTCACCTAGATCTGTAGAATCTTTAGATGCAGTTTGACCTTCTGTAGCTTGCATTGCAGCAACCCAAGCATCAAACGCTTCAGGAGCTAAAGTTTTTACTTTAAAGTCCATTAAAGCATGTGATGGACCGCAAAGCTCTGCACATTTACCATAGAATACTCCATCTTTTAAACCTTCTGATTCTTCATCAAATACCAAATAGAATTTGTTAATGTTTTCTACGTTAGTGTCCATTTTACCGCCGATAGATGGAATCCAGAATGAGTGCTTTACATCAGCAGCTTTTAAATTAAAGTACACTTTTTGACCAGTAGGAACTACAAGTTCTTGAGAAGTCACAATTCCAAGGTCTGGATATGAAAACTCCCACCAGTATAATTTTGCAGTAACATCAACGATTAATTCTGTTTTATTACCATTTTCATCAACTTGCTCCATAGCAGCTACATCACCTAATTTGTAAGTAGAGATTAGTGTTGGAACAGCTAAAATTAATAAAAGTACAATTGGAATTACTGTCCAAATAGTTTCAAGCACGTGGCTACCTTCAACTTGCTTTGGCATATAGTCCTCACCTTGTTTAGAACGGCGGAACTTAAGGAAAGCGTATATATATAATACTGAAACCACGACTACTACTAATGCCATTATCGTAATAGAGAACAGCAGTAAATTAAATTGTTCTTTCCCTACCGCACCAGCTGGTGTAAGCGTAGAAATATACTCTTCACCACAAGCAGAAAGGAAAACTGTCATAACAGCTAATAGCGAGAACAAACGCCATTTTTTAAGCCCTTTCATCATAGCTTAATTAAACCCCTCTTTCTTTGTTGTATTTTCATGTGTAACTTTGGACTTGGTATTTGCATATATGTGAATTCTATTATAAGAAGAATCCCCTAACAATTACTCCTAGATAAATTTGAGTGATCAACCTGAAGTTAGATCAACTTCAACTTAGTAAGGCAAACTAATCCTAAATATTCTTACATAAAAACTTTTACATAAAAATCGCAAAAATAATCATTAATACAAAGGTAATTGTTAAATAATTTAATGAATAAAAGAACATTTTATTTGCCCATTTAATATCATCATTAGCTTTAAATCCTTGAAATGCAAGGAATAACCAGCCGAAATTTAACAATGTAACTAAGGTTATAAATGCTATACCTAAATCCCTTAATAGAAATGGTAATGGGAACAACAATAGTATCCACAACAAAATAGATACTTTTGTGCGCTTAAAACCCTTTACAACAGGTAGCATTGGAATATTTGCTGCACCGTATTCATTTTTTCTTTTCATTGCAAGAGCATAAAAATGCGGAGGTTGCCATGCAAACATTATTAAGAACAATGCTACTGCACCTTCACCAAAACTTAAGGAAGGGTCTACTGCTGCCCACCCTATAACAGGAGGAATTGCACCAGAAATACTTCCAATTACAGTGTTGCTTACAAATCTTCTTTTAGCCCAAATAGTATAAAGAACTACATAAGCTAAAATACCAAAAAGTCCCCACATGCCGGCAGCAAAAGATGCCGTAAATAACAAAATTTCACCTACAAATAAACTACTAAGGGAAATTGCCAGAACGACATTCGGTTTAAATCTACCAGTAACTGTAGGCCTCTTGCTTGTGCGTTTCATTATTGGATCAATATCTCTGTCAAGTAAATTATTCATCGAGGCAGATCCGGCAATAATAAATGCAGCACCAATCATCGTGAAAGCGATTAAATCGAGGTGCAATAAAAAGTGACCGCCTGTAAACTGAAACGCTAACCACATTCCTGTAAACGTTGTGACTAAATTAGAATTTACTATACCAATCTTTATGAGTGCAAGAAAATCTTTAATTATTGAATCAGTCTCAGGGCTTGTTTTTCTAGTAGAATCAACTATCTGACCGTTTGACATTTATTCCCTCCTTTCAATTTTGTAAGCATATTCCGCTAACAATTACTATATCGAAATTCTTCTATGATTTCTAGATATTAAAGTGAAATTTAGAAGAATAAGTCGAAATAGAATGTCAACGAGATAAACGCATATTTAAATATGCATTTCATCACACAGCACTTATATATTAACTCATTTCATAATTGGATTTGTGATGGTAACCTTACAAAGTTGTGAACAATTTGTGAAAAAGACTCACTTTCAAATAAGTATCATTCGTTTGAAGTTGTCAATTCTCTTTTAATTCGATATCATCTAAAAGCAGAGACACTTTTATAGTGTTGACAGATATATGAAAACTTCAATCAATGGATTATTAGTACTATGAATAAGTACATTTGCAGGACATTCCGACATAAGTTCATAAACTGGTCGAAATAATGTGAAACATTTTCTCTGCAATCCTAACGATTGTTTGTTTAACCAATAGGGATGTTAACGCCGATCCCCCCATTCAATACGGAATTGTTTCTACTTGTTATGAGGTGGGTATATTACGGACGTTACACAGGGATAAAGTAGGTGCGCATTACATGCAATATAAACACAGTAAAATATTAAAATGGATTGCTGTTCTCACTACTCTTGGAATGTTGTTAATTCTATTGGGCGGAGCACTCGTAACGAAAACTGATAGTGGATTAGGCTGTGGTAGGCACTGGCCGGGTTGTAATGGAGAACTAATTCCATCTGTCATCACACCAGAAGTTTTAATTGAATTTTCACACCGTTTAACAACTGGTTCTGTATCCATTCTAGTTTTAATTTTAGTCGTTTGGACGTGGAGAACATTAGGTCACAAACGTGAAGTTAAATTTTTGGGAGTCTTAGCAATTTTCTTCCTTTTAGCTCAAGCATTAATCGGTGCTGCACAAGTGTTGTGGGGGCAAGGTGACTTTATTTTAGCCCTACATTTTGGAATTTCATTAATCTCCTTTGCTTCCATTATGTTACTCGCTATGATTGTCTTTGAGGTAGATACAAAGTTTGATGCGGATAAAGTACATATTGGACCAAAATTAAAATGGCATACAATTGGAGTAACATTATATTCATATCTTGTTATTTACACAGGTGCACTTGTCCGACATACAGGCTCTAGTTTAAGTTGTTCAGATTGGCCGTTTTGTAATAACAGTCAACCATTCGTATTACCAATCAGTATGTACCAATGGATACAGATGGGACACCGTATAGCCGTACTGCTAATTTTCATTTGGATGGCATATATTACATGGCATGCAGTAAAACATTATAAAGATCAACTTGTTATCTATTGGGGATGGATCACTGCATTCATACTAGTAGTTCTACAAATTTTAGCTGGTATGTTAGTTGTCCTCACAAAACTAGATTTAATCGTTTCTTTACTGCATTCATTGTTTATCACTTTATTGTTTGGCTTATTCTGTTACATGATTCTTTTAATTGCGCGTAGCAATCAAAACCAAAAAAATAACAAATAAATTGATTGGGGAACCTATTATAATTAGGTTCCCCAATTTTTTTCATTTTAATATGGTTATTTATATTATTCTTACAAAGAATCATAAATTCACTCTACTTTATTAGTAAATAAAAGAGTGTAAGCATCGTAATAATAACAATGCTTACACTCTTTTTATACTTATTCAATTTCTATTAATAAATCTCCTGTAGAGATTGCATCTCCCGCTTGTGCATAAACTTCTTTGACAACACCATCTTTTGGTGATTGCACAGTTGTTTCCATTTTCATAGCTTCAGTGATCATTAAATGATCGCCTCTTTTTACAGGGCTTCCTTTTGAAACAACAACTTTTAGTACAGTACCAGGCATTGTTGCTCCAATTTGATTTGGATTACTTGGGTCAGCTTTTAACGTAATTTTACCATCTACTTCCACGGTTAAATCTTGAATGACTAACTCACGAGATTGACCGTTTAACTCAAAGTAAATGACGCGTGTACCATCGTGTTGCGGTTCACCGATTTCAATAAGCTTAATGATTAACGTTTTTCCTTTTTCAATTTCAACTTCAATTTCTTCACCCAGTTTTAAACCGTAAATGAAAGTAGGTGTATCTAATACTGAAATATCACCGAATGCGTCATTTGCAACTAAATATTCTTCAAAAACTTTAGGATATAGTGCATAGGCTAAAACGTCTTTCTTTGTTATAGTTCGATTGTATTTAGTAGCTAACATGTTTTCAATATCGTCGAAATTAACAGGCTCAAGTAATTCTCCTGGACGAACTGTAATAGCTTCTTTGTCTTTTAAAATAACCTTTTGTAATTCTTTTGGGAATCCTCCATGAACTTGGCCAATATAGCCTTGGAAAAATTCTACAACAGAATCTGGGAAATCAATAGTTTGACCTTTTATGTAGATATTTTCTTCAGTCAAATCATTTTGTACCATAAATAGTGCCATATCCCCAACAACTTTTGATGAAGGAGTTACTTTCACGATATCTCCAAACATTAAATTTACAACGGAATACATTTTCTTAACTTCATCAAAACGATCCCCTAAACCTACAGCTTTTGCTTGTTGTTGTAGATTACTATATTGTCCACCCGGCATCTCATGGACATATATTTCAGAATGTGGACTTTTCATACCACTTTCAAAATCACTATAGAAACTTCTCACATCTTCCCAGTAAGATGATAGTTCTTCAAGTGCATTGATATCTACGTCTATCTCGTTTTTACTACCTTTCATAGCATAATAAAGTGAATTGATACTTGGTTGTGAAGTTAAACCAGACATTGAACCTAGTGCTGTGTCGATAATATCAACTCCAGCTTCAATTGCTTTCGCATAAGTATAAATTCCATTTCCACTAGTATCATGTGTATGAAGATGGATTGGTAAATCCGTTGTGTCTTTTAATTCAGAAATTAAGCGGTAGGCAGCTTCCGGTTTTAATAATCCAGCCATATCTTTAATGGCTAAAATATGTGCACCTGCAGCTTCTAATTGTTTCGCCATTTCTTTGTAGTATTGAACAGAATATTTTGCTCTTGAATCATCTAATATATCGCCAGTGTAACAAACTGCCGCTTCAGCTATTTTTCCTGTATTACGCACTTCGTCAATAGCGACTTCCATACCTTTAATCCAGTTTAAGCTATCAAATATACGGAATACATCAATTCCGGATTCAGCTGATTCTTTAATAAATTCACGTATTAAATTATCCGGATAGTTTTTATACCCAACAGCATTGGCACCTCTAAGTAACATTTGGAATAATACATTCGGCATTTGCTGACGTAATTTTTCTAAACGTGCCCATGGATCTTCTTTTAAGAAACGGTACGCCACATCAAATGTAGCTCCACCCCATAGTTCAAATGAGAAGAAATTGTGCATCATTCGTGCATTGTAATCAGCAATTTGAGACATATCGGCAGAACGAACTCGAGTAGCAAGTAAAGATTGATGCGCATCTCGGAATGTCGTATCAGTTAGTAAAACATTTTGTTGTTCCTTAATCCATTTAACTAAACCGTCAGCACCTTTACTGTCTAGTATTTGCTTTGTTCCAGCTGGAATTTCGGAACGTAAATCTAATTTTGGCTTCGTCGGTTTAACGAAAATTGGTTTTTTCTGTTTTTCAATTCCAGGGAATCCATTTAACGTTACGTTTCCGATATAGTTTAATAGTTTTGTACCACGGTCTCTTCTTAAAGGGAATTCAAACAATTCAGGTGTTGAATCGATAAAACTTGTATCAAAATCCCCAGATATAAACTTCTCATGAAGTACAACATTTTCGAGAAACGGAATATTTGTTTTTACCCCTCGAATTCGGAATTCTCGCAAATTTCTGTCCATTTTAGCCGCAGCTTCGCTAAAAGTTCTTCCCCACGTAGATATTTTAACTAATAGAGAATCGTAATAAGGTGATACTACAGCACCTTGGAATCCATTTCCTGCATCTAAACGTACTCCAAATCCACCACTTGAACGATATACCATTAACTTCCCAGTATCTGGCATAAAATTATTCGAAGGATCTTCTGTTGTTACACGTGATTGAATTGCATAGCCAAATAATGGTATTTCATTTTGTTTTGGTATATTAATATAGTCAGAATGTAAATGATGTCCTTCTGCGATTTTAATTTGAGCATGTACAATATCAATACCAGTAATCATTTCTGTAATCGTATGCTCTACTTGAATACGTGGATTTACTTCAATGAAATAAAAATCATCGCCAGAAACTAAAAATTCAACAGTACCAGCATTCACATAGTTTACGTTTTGCATCAATTGAACAGCAGCATCGCAAATACGATTACGTAATTCCTTACTTAATGCATTTGATGGTGCAATTTCAACAACCTTCTGATGTCTACGTTGGATAGAACAGTCTCGTTCATAAAGGTGTAATATGTTCCCTGAATAATCTCCAAGTATTTGAACCTCGATATGTTTCGGTTTAATAATCGCTTTCTCAACATATACTTCGTCTGAACCAAAAGCGGCATTTGCTTCTGATTTTGCACGCTCATAGCTTGAAGCAAGTTCACTTTTTGATTGAACAAGACGCATACCACGTCCCCCACCACCAAGTGCTGCTTTAATCATTAATGGATAACCATATTCGTCCCCGAATGCTTCTAACTCTTCTAATGATTGAACCGGTCCATCACTACCTGGAATGACCGGTATATTGGCATTAATTGCTTGTTGTCTTGCTTTTACTTTGTCACCAAACATATCTAAATGTTCAGAAGTTGGGCCGATAAAAATGATCCCCTCTTCTTCGCAACGTCTAGCAAAATGAACATTTTCAGATAAAAAACCATATCCAGGATGAATCGCATCAACCTCTGCATGCTTTGCAATTTCGATAATTCCCTCAATGTCTAAGTATGCATCAATTGGTTTCTTACCTACTCCAACTAGATAAGATTCATCCGATTTGTAACGGTGATGCGAACCACTATCTTCTCTCGAATAAATCGCGACTGTTTTAATATTTAACTCGTTACATGCACGAAAAATTCGAATTGCAATTTCCCCTCTATTTGCTACAAGTATTTTATTAATTTTTTTCAAGTCAGCCACCCCTTAATTTTTTCTTTGACTCTAGTTTTACATACATAGATACGTTTATTAATATACCCATTGCTAAAGACAGCATGATAATGGACGAACCACCATAACTAATATATGGCAATGTTACCCCCGTTAACGGAATTAAACCTGACACCCCCCCTAAATTGATAAAAGTTTGTATCGCAATCCAACTTGAAATTCCTGCTGCTATCATTCTAGCAAGTGGGTCTTTCGTTTTCATAGCAATGTGTAATCCTCTAAAAACAATAAATCCTAATCCACCAAGAACAAGAATTACGCCTAACACTCCAAGTTCTTCCGCAATAATCGCCATGATGAAATCATTATGTGGTTCTGGAAGGTATCCTAGCTTTTGAACGGATTGTCCCAAACCTACCCCTTCTAATCCACCTGAACCAATCGCAATATAACCATTAATGATTTGATGTCCCGAACCAGACTCGTACTCAAAAGGATTTAAGAACGCTTTCAATCGTCCTAAACGATTGTCTGTAAAAATTGTGTCACCTTTAACTAGTAATAGAACACCAACTAAAAGTACTCCAAGTATTGCAAAAACGGAGAAAAACTTTATATATGCTTTAAAACTCATACCACTGGCAGCAATAATAGCAAATGCAATTCCTGAAAGTATTATTACTGCACCAATATCCGGTTCACTACCGACACAGAAGATAACGAATATCCAAATAATAATTGGATAAATAATATGGTTCGGTTCTAAGTTTTCCATCGGATTGTTGATACTTTTACGATAGAACGCTCCAGCAAAATATAAAATTATAAATAGTTTCGCAACTTCGGAAGGTTGAAAGTTCATGACACCAAGGTCAATCCAACTTTTTGACCCTGTTTGTTCAAGTCCAACCCCAAACATCCATAACCAAATTAGCAATGCGATCATACCGAATGTCATAAATACCATTAATCTTTTATTGCTAAAGTGTTTGTATGGGAAAAAAGCTCCAACAAAAAATGGAACTGTTGAAACAAGTAAATTTACTAATTGCTTTTTATAGAAATAATCTGGTGCTTCACCTTCTTGAACAATTGCTACCATCATACTTGAACTGTAAATCATGATAAGTCCAAACAAACATAAAAAAACATATGTAATAAACAATGGATAATCAAAATTTCTAGCATAGTAAGCGATATATTTTCTCATACCAAAAACCTCTTCTTAGAAAAAAAACTCAAATCGCGTCAATGCGTTTGAGTTGATTCTGTTATTTGTTTGTATATGCTTCATGTAACAAAGAAAGTTCTTTTTCTAATGTATCTAAGATTTCTTTCCCTTTTTCACGTGATAATAAACCAAGCTTTACAGCAAAATCAATCTCACGTGATAAACCAAACATTTGTGTATCTAGAACTTCTTCATATAATGGACATGATGGCATCGTTAAATGATCCATCTGAACTTTAATTAATTTTGCTATTTTATCTGCATCTGCAAGTAATAATTCTAACGCTTTCTCGCTAAAGGAAGCAGGTGATTTCGTATCCATGAGGACGCCCCCATTAATTTGATATTTCTTCTATTCTATCTTATCTTAATAAAGTTTATCTTTTACAAAGTAAAAATGCAAGAGAATTTACATATGAATTAAGCACCTTAAACGATATTTCTTTATTAATTCGGTAAAGTAGCGGTATACTGTATTATGAGAATTAATAAAGGGGGATTCATCTTAAATGGAAACTATCATTCCTATTACAGGTGCTGTTACATATAAAATAACTATTGATCCAACTGTTTGGATTTTTGATGACCGTCGCCTTGACTTAAAAACATATTTTACACAAACGGTTGAAGAAGAATCTGGTGAGTTAAAATACTTAGACGCCATGGGGAAACATTGGTCCCGTGAAATAATGGAAGGAGCAACTTTCCCTCCTACTTTAAAAACTGAAAGAAAATTCGACCGCCAAGGCATGAAAACTGGTACGTTTGGAATGGAAATTAAACATTTCTTAAAAAACGCTGAAATTCAAGAAGGTGCTACAAGTGTTGTGTTCATTTGCGAAAATGGTGAAGAACATGTATTTTCAATCGAAGAAGCAAATACACTTATCTTCAAATTCAGTCAGGATGGAAAGCCATTATTAGAAGATGGGCCAGTACATTTATTATTTGCTGATGGATCGAATGTAGACAATCCAATAAAAAATATTCGTGCTATTCGCGTTCAATAGGAGGAACATAATGCGCGTCAAATGTGTGATTTGTGATGCCATATCTAATTTAGATGATGATTTGCCACTTACTAAAAAGTTGCGTAATCGTCCTATCCACACTTACATGTGCCCATCATGTAACGAACGAATTGCCATAAAAACAGAAGAACGAATTGCGACAGGGAAGTTTCGTTTTTATCGAGATTCTCCAAAAAGTGCTGAAGATTATTTAGAATAAGTTGTCCTATTCTATTCTGTACTATCGCATTTTCACATCAAAATTTTAAATAACTTATTTAAGAAAAATCCTTGAACTTTTTTACTGTTCAAGGATTTTTATGTGTCAAATGTGTAAACTATTCGTTTTTGATTAACTTTTTTTCTAGTAATTCAACTAATTGATACATGATCGTTGCAAATATTGCAATGACAAGCAGTGACAATAATACAAGGTTAAAGTTAAATACTTGGAATCCATAGATGATTAAATATCCTAGACCTTGGGATGATACGAGAAATTCACCTACGATTACCCCAACCCATGATAAACCTACATTAACTTTTAATGTTGAGATAATGGTTGGAAATGAGGCTGGTAAAATAGCCTCTTTAAACATTTGAACTCGTGTTGCGTTAAACGTTTGTAATACTTTCAAATAGTTTGAATCGACCGTTCTAAAGGCTGTATAGATAACTATTGTGGAAATAATTACCGAAATTAACGCACCCATTGTTACAATAGAACTCATCCCTGGTCCTAATGCTACGATTAATATTGGACCTAGAGCTACTTTAGGCATCGAGTTTAATACGACTAAATATGGGTCCAATACTTTTGATAGGAACGGGGACCACCATAAAATAGCTGCTAGTATCGTTCCTACTAGTGTACCTAGTATAAATCCAAGTATTGTTTCAAATAGTGTATAACCCGAATGATAGATTAGAGAAAAATCTGTAACTTTCTCAACAAATAAATTTCCAATCTTTGATGGAGAACTAAATATTAATTGGTCTATCCATCGTAAAGAGGAAGCTACTTCCCAAAGTGCAAAAAATAGAATGAGTATTAATATTTGATAGAATCGAACCCATCTTTGTTCTTTCCGTAAATTAGCCTTAAATTGTTCATGAAGTTGGTTGATGTTCAAGGCTTTCCAGCTCCTTCCAAATAGTCTGGAATAGCGAAGAATAACTCGGATGTGCTCGTGATTCAAAAGGCGTTATATTTCTTACCTCTTCTGGAACTTCAAACGTTTTATATAGACGACCTGGTCTAGCTGAAAATAAGAAAATTCGATCACTCATTGCAATGGCTTCTCCGATATCATGCGTAACAAGAACCGCTGTTTTACCATACTCTTTCATTAGCTTATGAACTAAATCTTCAAGTTTTAGTTTTGATTGATAATCAAGTGCTGAAAATGGTTCATCTAGAAGCAAAATTTTTGGGTCTACAGCTAATGTTCTTGCTAACGCTACCCTTTGTCTCATCCCACCAGATAACTCTCTAGGATATTTTTTTTCAATGGGTGGTAATCCAACGTCTTTTAATAATTTTGATGCTAATTGGTTGGATTCTTCTTTATTTGCATTTACTAGTTTTAAGCCTAGTGTAACGTTCTCCTCGATTGTTTTCCAAGGGAACAAATAATCTTGCTGTAACATGTAGCCAATCGACAAGTCAGCATTTGCAAAGACATCTTGTTCTTCTATTAGTACTTTACCAGCTGCAGGTGGAAACAATCCTGCAAGTATTGATAAAAGAGTAGTTTTTCCACAGCCACTTGGACCGATAAAAGAAACAAACTCACCTTTTTCAATCGTCAAATTAATATCGTTTAATGCTTCGGTTGCAGTTTTGCTAGAGAAATACGTATGATGAACTTTGCTGACAGTAAGAAAACTCATTTTACTTCGTTACCTTTTCAGCGAAATTCGTATTTACTAATTCTTCATACGGAATTCGTTTTGGTAATTCCCCAGCTTCATCCATAATATTTTGTAAGTTATCCCATTCTTCTTCATCTAGAATTGGATCTTTTGCATAAGATTCTTGAGAACGATAACGATCAACAACCGTAGCAATTAAATCAACCTCTGTATTTTCGAAGAAAGGAACAATCACTTTTGCTACTTCTTCAGCAGAGCTTGAATATACAAAATCTTGAGCTTTCTTAATCGCTCTAGTAAAGGCTTCAATTGTTTCAGGATCTGATAAAATCATACTATCCTTCGCCATAAATACTGTGTAAGGTACATGACCTGATTCTGTACCAAACGATGCAACAATATAACCTACACCTTCTGCTTCAAATAAACTTGCTGTTGGTTCAAATAATTGAACGAAATCTCCAGTACCTGAAGCAAATGCAGTAGAAATATTTGCGAAATCGATATTTTGAATTAGCTCTAAATCATTATGTGGGTCTATACCATGTTGTTTTAATACATACTCCCCAACCATTTGTGGCATACCACCTTTACGTTGGCCAAGGAATGTTGAATCTTTTAACATATCCCAAGTAAAGTTTTCAATTGGTTCACGAGAAACTAAAAACGTACCATCAGTTTGCGTTAACTGAGCAAAGTTTTTAATTGGGTCGTTTGCACCTTGTGCTGATACATAAATCGATGTTTCAGCTCCAACTAGCGCTATATCGATACCATCTGATAAAAGAGCAGTCATCGTTTTATCTCCACCAGGAATTGTCGATAAATCGATTTTCAACCCTTCTTCTTCAAAATACCCTTTCTCAATAGCTACGTATAATGGTGCATAGAAAATAGAACGAGTTACTTCCCCAACCTTTACTGTCTTAAGTTCTTCTTTCCCACCACATGCTGCAAGGATCAGAACCATTAAAGTGGAAAAGAAAACAAGTAGACTAGGTTTTAACCATCTTTTCACGCACACTTTCCTCCTCATTAATAAGATGTTTTTTATCTAGAGTAGCGTATGCGAAGCAAGGAAAATGTGTTAATACCTATTTAATAACTCTAGGACTTTCGTATACGTTTTCAAGTTTGGATGTTGTTGATGTAGTGTTAGGTTATGGGACATTTCTATTTGAAAAATTTTTCAAATGTCTCGTACTTACCGGTTATGAGACATTTCTATCGGAAATCAAATCTCAAATGTCTAATTTCAGCAGGTTATGAGACATTTCAGTTGCTGTGAGAGCTTCAAATGTCTCATATTTGCCAGTTATGAGACATTTTTATCGGAAATCAAACCTCAAATGTCTCATTTCAGCAGGTTTTGAGACATTTCTTTTGGAAAGAAAATCTCAAATGTCTCATTTCAATCGGTAATGGGACATTTCTTAAGAAAATAGAACCTGAAATGTCCCATATCAGTCGGTTATGGGACATTTCCACAGGAAATAAACCTTCAAATGTCTCATACCCAGCCGCGCTCCAAATACGCTCCACATATACCCCAACTCCGCTCAAAAAATAAAACAAAAAAGCCGATCCTCTCAAAGAGAATCGACCTTAAATTCATTATTAATTTACACTATCTTTATCGCGCTCACGAATTCTTTGTTCACGTTTTTCACGCCATAATCTAGTTTTATAAATAATCAAGATTAACGCTGCAACGACTAAACCTTCAATCATCGGTAAGAACAACGCTAAAAACGTTAGCACGATACAACCTAAGAATAAGAATATATAAATAATAATATTTTTTCCTAAGCTAAGATCGTTTTTTGCAAATCCTAGCTTAAATACTATCGCGGATAATATAAAAACTAAGATAAATACAACATAACCAGCACTTTGGTAAGATGGCATATGCTCATAAATATATCGAGTTGTTCCAGACATCATGCCAAATGCTTTACCCTCTGTCCAAATCGTAGGTGTAGATGCTTGAATTAAATTAAGCGTACCTAACACGTTCATCTCCCACAACACCTTTCACTATTCCCAGAAGAAGTTATGCTAAATCAAGCTTATTGCTGTTCAGCAAGTTTCTTCTTTTTCGCAACCTTTTCACGTTCATTTTTATCTAAAATTTGTTTACGTAAACGTATAGATTGTGGAGTTACTTCTAAGTACTCATCATCATTTAAAAACTCTAATGCTTCTTCAAGAGTCATAATTTTTGGCTTTTTAATGACATTTGTTTGGTCTTTCGTTGCTGAACGGATGTTTGTTTTTTGTTTCATTTTCGTAATGTTTACAGTGATATCATTGTCACGAGTGTTTTCACCAACAATCATACCTTCGTAAATTTCAGTACCTGGTTCAACAAATAGTGTACCACGGTCTTCAACTTGCATCATACCATAAGTTGTCGCTTTACCAGTTTCCATAGATACAAGTGCACCTTGGTGACGACCACCAACACGACCTGGAACAACTGGTTGATATGAATCAAACGTATGGTTGATAATACCGAAACCTTTTGTTAATGACATGAATTCTGTTGTGTAACCAATAAGTCCACGAGCAGGAACCATAAAGATTAAACGAACTTGTCCATTACCTTCGTTGATCATGTCTAACATTTCACCTTTACGGTTACCTAATGATTCAATAATTGAACCCACACTATCTTCAGGAACGTCAATTTGTACTCGTTCAATCGGTTCACATTTCACACCATCAATTTCACGAATAATTACTTGTGGTTTAGACACTTGTAATTCATAACCTTCACGACGCATATTCTCAATTAAGATAGATAAATGAAGTTCTCCACGACCTGAAACTGTCCATGCATCAGGAGAGTCTGTATCTTCTACACGTAATGATACGTCAGTTTGTAATTGTGCACGAAGACGTTCTTCGATTTTTCTTGAAGTAATCCATTTTCCTTCACGACCTGCAAAAGGAGAATTGTTTACTAAGAAAGTCATTTGTAAAGTCGGCTCATCAATTCGTAATGGAGGAAGTGCATCTTGATGGTCTATAGGACAAACTGTTTCCCCTACATTAATTTCTTCCATACCAGAAACAGCGATTAAATCCCCAGCGTATGCTTCTTGAATTTCTTCACGTTTTAAACCGAAGAAACCAAATAATTTTGTTACACGGAATTGTTTTACTGAGCCATCAAGTTTCATTAAAGCAACTTGTTGTCCTACGTGAATTGTTCCACGGAATACACGTCCAATTCCAATACGACCAACGAAATCGTTATAATCAAGTAATGCAACTTGGAATTGTAACGGTTCTTCTCTTGAGTCTACTGGTGCAGGAACGTTCTCAATAATTGACTCGAATAACACTTGCATGTTTTCTTGTTGAGTAGATGGATCTGGATCAAGAGAAGCTGTACCATTTACACCTGAAGCGTAAACTACAGGGAAGTCTAGCTGATCTTCATCTGCTCCTAGTTCAATTAGTAAATCAAGAACTTCATCTACAACTTCTAGAGGACGAGCTGCATCTTTATCTACTTTATTTACAACTACGATTACTTTTAATTGTTGTTCTAATGCTTTTTTCAACACAAAACGTGTTTGAGGCATACAACCTTCATAAGAGTCAACTACTAGACATACACCATCAACCATTTTTAAGATACGTTCAACTTCTCCACCGAAGTCAGCGTGTCCTGGTGTATCTAAAATATTTATACGTGTACCATTGTAATTAACTGCTGTATTTTTAGCTAAAATTGTAATTCCACGTTCACGTTCGATATCATTTGAGTCCATAGCACGTTCTTCAACATGCTCATTTGAACGAAATGTTCCAGATTGTTTTAATAATTGGTCAACTAATGTTGTTTTACCATGGTCAACGTGCGCAATAATTGCTATATTGCGTAAATCTTGACGTAACTTTGTCATTATTCCACTCCACATTCTTTTTTCGTATGATTAACTGTGTTATTATAGCACAAGAAGATGTAATTGTCTTAGTAAGTTTATTTCCAATTTAATATTTTCATAAAATGTAGTTATTCCATTTATATAGGAGGAAAATATAATGAACGTAGCAAAATTTGTCATGTTTATTTTTGCATTAGCAGCAATTCTATCAATGGTTTCCATTGGTTATGCAATAGCGATTAAAAGTGTTTGGGTCTCTATTCTAGCTATTGTTGCATTATGCCTTGTATTCTTCTTAGGATTTAAGATGAAACGCAAATTCCGTGAGCAAGGTCTTTTATAAAAGAATTTGCATATCAAAGTATGACCTTAGGTTAAGCAAAATAGAGACAATAATTCATTTTTTCAAAAGATAAAATCCACAATTACTAAAGGGAGACCTAAAGTAATCGTGGATTTTTTACTTTTCTTCAATATAGTTATTTAAAATGATTTGATGAAGGGTAGGATTAGCAATTATGAAAGTATCATTAGATAGTAAACTGAATTGATTCCCTTCAAAGTTAGTAGCTATAGCACCAACTTCTTTTGCAATAACAATTCCACCAGCTATATCCCATGGTGATAGTCTCATTGATATGTAAGCATCTAATTTCCCACTAACGACAAAAGCAATTTCCATCGCAGCAGAGCCATATGAGCGGGTACCACGGACAGATCTAACTAACTCTATCATCTTTTCATGATTGACTCTTCGATTTGGAATAATCCAACTAGCATTAATTCCGATGACCGCTTCATTTATACTTAATGGTTTTAATTTACGTAATGGTGAGTCATTGTACCATGCCCCTTCGCCAGCAATTGCATGGAATAAATCCTCTCTCATCACGTCATATATGTAACCTAACTTTCCTACACCATCTACGTAAAAACCAATAGTAATCATAAAGTGACGATGTTGTTTTACAAAATTCATCGTCCCATCGATTGGGTCAATAATCCATACTGGACCTTCTAGACTATCGATTTTTTCACCCATGCCTTCTTCACCTAAAATTCTGTGATTCTTATCGAACTCTTTGATTTTTTCAATGAAAAATAATTCAGTTTCACGATC
Source organism: Ureibacillus sp. MALMAid1270 (assembly GCF_049202975.1). NCBI lineage: Bacteria > Bacillati > Bacillota > Bacilli > Caryophanales > Caryophanaceae > Ureibacillus > Ureibacillus sp. MALMAid1270. Next base: position 235,065 of record NZ_JBMIRP010000099.1, read on the forward strand.
GATATTCGTTACTAAATCATTCGGATCAGATTTTGTTTCAACAATTAAATCATAAGAAAATGAATTACGAATTCGTTTACCAGCTTCATATATGATACCTTTTGCAAATTGATCGATTTGATGTAAATCCATACGCCCCACCTAGCCCTTCAATGTAAATATCCCCTATAATCATTCAGTTAAGTCAGATAAAACAGATTCCTATGTCGAATCTTTTCAAAATACCGACTCTTTTTATTATAACAAAAAATCACTTGCATTTTTTAATTTGCAAGTGATTTTTATTGCGTGTTATTCTAATCACACATAAGCATGTAGACCATCTAGCTCGTCTTGAATCTCCTTTAGACGTTTTTTACACTTTTCCATCTCTTTTTCGTCATTACCTTGCATAGCGGAATAAAGTGAGGCTAATTCATAATCAAGTTCTAAACGTAAAACATGTTCGTATTGCTTTTCAATGTCGACTTTACGTATAATTTTAATCATCTGTTTCATATGAATCACTTCCCTTTCCTAATTAAAAAACTATTTCACGAAAAGCTATTGTTACAAGATTTTTCCCAAAAACGTTAGAAAATAAACATCATTTTACGAAAGGTGGAACTATTTTGCTAAATAAATTTCAATGGTCAAACAAAGATTTTGACGTGTTTAAAATAGATGGACTTGAGCAACGAATGGAAGCTTTAACCTCCATAGTTCGACCTAAGTTTCAACTACTAGGTGAACGATATGCTGATTATTTAAGTAGTCATTTAGGTGAGGAATTTTTCCCACATATAGCAAAACATGCGAGAAGAACTGTTAACCCTCCTAAAGATTCTTGGGTAGCTTTTTCGCCTTATAAACGCGGTTACAAATCACTTCCTCATTTTCAAATTGGTCTATGGGATTCATATTTATTCATTATTGTTGCAATTATTTATGAAGCACCACAAAAATCTGTAATGGCAAATCGTCTACTAGAAAAAATAGATTTGTTCGATAAATTGCCAAATCATTTTGTTTTTTCAGGTAATCATATGTCTCAAGAAGTAATACCTTTAAATGTAGGACGAGAAAGTCAATTAGAACAAACTCTCATGAAATGTCGCGATGTCAAAAAATATGATTTTTTGGTTGGTCGTTATATCCCACGTGATGAGGTTGTTCAACTGTCTTCTGATGAATTCATGAGACTTGCTGAAGAAACATTTGAGGAACTTATACCAATTTACAACGTAATGGTTGGTAAATGATAAAAGGATATTGCATAAATTTTTGTGTTGTATAATTAATATGCACGAATGAATAGGAAACATTACATTATTTCTACTCATTTTCATGATTTATTTTTATTCTCAATTTATTGATAGTTTTGTAACCATTTAGTAAATAACGTGAGAAGTAATACACTGTTCTTATGTACTTTATAAGAATCTAACGTCTGTTCATTAATTAAAAAACAACTCGAGTCCATTTATATTCAGTTGGCTCGAGTTGTTTTTTCTAATTCTAATTAAACATAGACATTAATTCATTATTTACATTACTTTCTTGTTATTCGAATAATTTGTCCGTTATCTAGCTCTTTCGCTTGTTTCACTACTGGGTAACTGACATAACCACTTTCTTCCTCAAATTCGCGAAACACCGATTTTTCTTCCGCCTGTGATGGTACAATTTCTTTAAAACGTCTGTATAGTGCTAACATTTCTTCACGTTTGATACCTTTTTCATAAGCTTTTTCGACACCTTCAAAAAATTGAACTACCGCGATAATTTCTTCAGTCGTCCAATCAGTAGAAAATGGATAAGAATATTCCATAGAAAGCCCTGCCTTTTTCTTTTATTGTCCCCATTTTACTCGTATTTCTGTAGCTTCGGCAACCATTCTATTAATAAGATCAGAAACTGTGGGAACATCTTTTATCAGTCCAGTTACTTGTCCTGCCCAACCGAAGCCACTTGTAGGATCACCATCATATATAAATTTTTTGTTAGCTTCCCCACTTATATATGTTTTTAACGCTTCATATGTAGGCGTTTCATTTTCTATATTTAATATTTTTTCTGTAAATGGATTTTTTAATGCACGAGCAGGGGCACCAATCGAACGTTTGATAATCGTCGTATCTGTTTCACTACTTTGAAGTAAAGCCTCAAGATAAGCATTTGACGCGTGAACACATTCCTTTGTTGCAATAAAACGTGTTCCCATTTCAATTCCTTCTGCTCCTAATGCATGTGCAGCCATCCATCCTCGACCATCACCAATTCCGCCTGAAGCGATAACAGGAATCGAAACACTATCTACTACTTGTGGAACGAGAACCATTGTACCAACATCATCACGTCCAAGGTGTCCACCACCTTCTTGACCTACTACCATTACAGCATCGGCTCCTAATTCCTCAGCTTTCTGTGCTTGTCTACGTGCAGCTACAAGTACTAGCTTCTTGGCATTACTTCTCTTCAGTAATTCAAACATAGGAGTTGGATTTCCACCTGTCATTGTAATCACTGGTACTTCTTCTTCAATAGCGACTTGAACCATTGATTCGTACCCTTTCCCATGATTACCAAATGCAAAATTCACACCAAATGGCTTATCCGTTTTTTCACGTACTTTTCTTATTTCTTCTTTTAGTAATTCAGGAGATTCTAAACTTAATGCAGTTATTTGACCAAGCCCTCCAGCATTTGATACTGCAGCAGCTAAATCAGAATAGGCTAAGTAAGCTAATCCCCCTTGAATGATCGGATATTTGATACCTAATAATTTTGTTACACGAGTTTCCCAATTCATGAAATATTCCCCCATTCTACCCTTTTCTATTATTTTAAACTAAAGGAAAATAAATTTCTCATACTTTTTTATAGTCATGAAGGTCAAGAGGTGCTATAATTCTTCTTGTTTTGATTTTTTAGTTGTTTTTTGAAATTTACTTAAGTGAGGTGGTACCTACGTTGTCACAGTTAGAAACTCCTTTGTTCGACGCTTTACTCAAACATCGAAATAGACAACCAATCCAATTTCATATCCCTGGACATAAAAAAGGTCAAGGAATGGATCCGGCTTTTCGTGAGTTCGTCGGCGACAACGTTTTATCAATTGATTTAATAAATATTGCTCCTCTAGATGATTTACACTCACCAAAAGGTGTAATTAAGGAAGCGCAAAAATTAGCTGCTGAAGCCTTTGGTGCTGACCATACATTCTTCTCCATCCAAGGTACAAGTGGCGCTATCATGACTATGATTCTCACAGTGGTTGGTCCTGGAGATAAAATAATCGTACCACGAAATGTTCATAAATCAACGATGTCAGCTATTGTATTAGCAGGTGCCATCCCAATATTTATTGCTCCAGAAATTGATACTGAATATGGTATCTCACATGGAATTTCAGCAGAATCTGTTGAAAGAGCATTAAATACGTATCCTGATGCAAAAGCAGTACTTGTCATAAATCCTACTTATTATGGATTTGCGGCTGATTTGAAAAAAATTGTTGATGTTGCACATGAGCGCAGCGTACCAGTTATTGTGGATGAAGCACATGGTGTTCATATAAAATTTCATGACGAACTTCCAATTTCAGCTATGGAAGCTGGTGCAGATATGGCTGCTACTAGTGTTCATAAGCTTGGTGGTTCCATGACACAAAGTTCTGTATTAAATGTTCGAGAAGGTCTTGTATCCATTAATCGTATTCAATCCGTATTTTCGATGTTAACGACTACATCAACATCATACCCGATTTTAGCTTCATTAGATTGTGCACGACGCCAATTAGCAGTAAACGGACATGAGTTAATTGATGAGTCGATACGTTTGGCAAAAGATGCTAGAAAACGAATTAATAAGATCCCGCATTTGAAATGTGCAGGGCGTGAAAAACTGAATTCATCAGCTACGTATGATATGGATCCAACTAAATTACTTATTAGTGTAAAAGATTTAGGGATTTCTGGTCACCAAGCTGAAGAATGGTTACGCCAAAATGCAAATATTGAAGTTGAATTATCTGACTTGTACAATATACTTTGTATTATTACATTAGGTGATACAAAAAAAGAAGTTAACCTACTGATTAATGCATTACAACGTATGTCACAAGCATTTGATTCAGAAGCTTCGATAGTAGAATCATTGGTTCGAGTTCCTGATATTCCAGCACTTGCAATGTCACCTCGAAATGCATTTTACTCTCAAACTGAAATGATGCCTTTAAAAGATTCTGCTGGATACATTTGTTCAGAATTTATTATGGTTTATCCTCCTGGAATACCCATATTCATTCCCGGGGAAATAATAACTGAAGAAAACATTAAATATATTCAAATGAATATCGACGCTGGTCTACCTGTACAAGGACCTGAAGATCCTTCTTTAAGAACAATTCGAGTTATTAAAGAACGTAAACCTATTTTTTAGTAAATTTAACGTTTATAAGCCAACTTTCTTTTTAGGATACAAAACTAAGAAAGTTGGCTTTTTTAGTTTAATTAAATTATAGAGTTCAAGCGAGAATATATTTAATAACTTGATTTCTACCCTTTTGTTTAGATTCATATAAAGCTTTATCCGCCTTGGAAAACACCTCTTCTAACTGAAGTTCTCCTTTTGGTACTAGTGTAACAACACCAGAACTGACCGTAACAACATTATGGATTAATGAAGTTTCATGTCTGATCTCTAATTGTTCTATTGCCTTTCTAATTCGTTCTGCAATTACTAGAGCTTCTTCCTCTTTTTCATGAAGCATAATGATTGAAAATTCTTCTCCACCGTATCTTGCTACAAAGCAATTTGGTTCGCAAGCAATGGATTGTATTTTATACTCCGGAACATTTGTAGAAAAATCATGTTCTGTATAGCTTTTTACACAACTATTTAATCGAATAATAGGATTAATAACTGATTTTAATAATTGGATGTGTAAAAAGAGAATACAGATTACAATCACAACGATGACAGAAACTAAAGTAATTAGGGTATTTTTTATCCCATTTTGCATTTTATTTCGTACTATCGTTCTTTCCGCTTCAATTTGTTCATTAAAATCTGAGAAATTGGTACGGAATTCATCCAGAGCTACTTTACCTTCTCTTATTTGTTGTAATGTTGGTTGATTTCCGCTATTTATCATTTCAATAAGAGAAACGCCATATAGATTTTCCCAACTCTCCCCTTTTTCGATAAACAACTTCACATTATCACTCAATGAAGGAAATTTCCCAATATATTGCGTTAGTTCACTTTTACTAACTTCAAACTCTTCTAAACCGTAATAAAAAGGTTCTAAAAAGGTTTCATCATTTGTTAAGTGATAACCTCTAACTCCCGTCTCTTGATCGATTAACGACCGATAAAGGTGGTTTGAAGACTCCTCAATATGATCGAGTGCACGTTGACCTAAAATATTTTCATTTAAGTATGAACGTATTGCCATGACCGATAAAATCACAGTTATGATAATAAAAACTGTAGATACAGTTAAAGTATAAAATACACTTTTCCCTAGTTTCCCTAATGATCGTATTCGCATCATCAAACCTCTTATATGTAAATTTTTCCATTAGTATTTTACCATATTTGGAATTTAATAGGGTCTAATTCAACGATTTGACACATTTTAATAGGAAAATTTTTAGATAGAATTGCTATTAATAAATTGGCAAAACTATGATTCTATAAGATTAGATACGCAAAAATCGGACAAATAATTGCGCCAATCACAGCGCTAAGACTCATCGATACTGAGCCAATCGATAAATCTTCTTCTCCGTACTCATTTAATTTAGATATTCCAACACCATGACTAGCACTTCCCATAGAAACACCTCTACTAATCGGTGAATCTATTTTGGCTAATTTATAAATATATGGACCTAGAATTGCACCTGTAAAACCAGCAATCATAACCAATACAGCTGTTAAAGATGGGATTGCCCCAATTGTTTCACTCACTTGCATCGCAATTGGTGTTGTAATGGATTTTGGTAGGGCAGTTAAAATCCATTCTTTTTCTACATTAAATAGAACTAATAATACAAAAACACTTATTAACCCACTAATCATCGCTATAAGTAATCCAGAAAGAATACTATACTTATATTTTACGATTAAATGTCTTTGATTGTAGAGAGGGTAAGCTAGACCTACAACAGCTGGCCCTAATAAATGCTGCAACCATTTTCCACCTTCCATATAGACTTCATATGGGATATTAAGTAATAAAAGACAAGCAATTAGAAAAACGGAAGCTGTAATTACAGGCATTAAAAGAGGGTGATGAAATCGTTTATAAACTTCTGCCATTATTAAATACACAATAATTGTACTAACAATGGAAATGATGATATTAAACATTTTCCACTTCCTCCTTTGCTTCACTTATTTTTTTATTTCTACTATTAATCTCTTTTTTCTCAATGATTTGACTCAACATACTAGTTAAGTAAATCGTAAATAAAGTACTAATAATTACAGCACCTATCAGAATCATTCCGTTCACCGATATTAGTTGCGGGTATTCGATTATACCGATTACCGGAGGAATGTAAAAAAGCAACATGAAACCAATTAAAAAACTTGCCCCGTCACGGATCATCTCGACCTTAATCCAGTTCATCAACAAGCATATAAATAATAAAATAAACCCTACTACACTTGGTGGTAGTGGTAAATTCGTAAATTCTACAATAAAAACTCCTATGTAATGAAAGATATATAATATGATAATTTGTAAGACAGTACGTATTATTCTCATCATTTTGGGCATAAGGACTCCCCTAAATATGCCGGTCACCTCCTTGATAAAGCCATTTTACTCTTGTTATAAAATAATGTCTATGCGATAAATGAAAGCTTACTACAAATAAAAAGAGACCCTTCGCAATGAAAGAGTCTCTTTTAATATTGAATTATTTAGAAATAATATGGATTGGATTGCCAAGTAAAACTTCAGCAGTTTCCATTGTAATTTCACCTAAAGTTGGGTGAGGGTGGATTGTTAAAGCAACGTCTTCTGCAGTCATGCCACCTTCAATTGCTAAAGCCATTTCTGAAATCATATCAGAAGCGCCTGCTCCAACGATTTGTGCACCTACTAAAAGACCATCTTCTTTACGAGCAACAAGTTTTACAAAACCTTCTGTTTGGTTTAGTGCTAGAGCACGACCATTCGCTGCGAATGGGAATTTAGCAGCATTTACTTCTAGTCCTTCTGCTTTTGCTTGTTCTTCGCTATAACCTACAGTTGCCATTTCTGGATCTGTGAAACATACAGCAGGAATTGCTAAATAATCAACAACAGATTTTTCACCTGCGATTGCTTCTGCTGCTACTTTTCCTTCATAAGATGCTTTATGAGCAAGTTGTGGACCAGCAACAATATCACCAATTGCATAGATGTTCGGAATATTTGTACGACATTGTTTGTCTACTTTAAGAAGTCCACGTTCAGCAAATTCAACACCAATTTGCTCTAAACCTAACTCATCAGTATTAGGGCGGCGACCAACAGTTACTAATACGTAATCTGCTTCTACTTTTTTCTCTTCGCCACCAACTTCATAAGTTACGACAACACCGTTGTCAGTTTCTTCTACACCTTTTGCAGATGCATTTACTTCGATTGTAACACCTTTTTTCTTAAGGCCTTTTTTAACAATTTGAGTCATTGCTTTCTCGAAACCAGCTAAAATGTCTTTACCGCCTTCGATAATCGTTACTTCTGAACCAAAGTTAGCAAATGCTGAACCAAGCTCAGTACCGATGTATCCTCCACCGATTACAACTAATTTTCCTGGTAACTCAGTTAAATTTAATGCGCCTGTTGAACTAAGAACACGTTTTGAGAATTTAAATGTAGGAATTTCAACAGGACGAGAACCTGTTGCTAAAATTGCATTTTTGAACGTGTAAGTTTGAGCTGAATCGCCATTTACAACACGAACAGTGTTAGCATCTACAAAATATGCTTCACCTTTAACAGTTTCAATTTTATTTCCTTTAAGTAAACCAGCTACACCGCCAGTTAATTTTTTAACAACACTATTTTTAAATTCTTGAACTTTAGTGAAATCAAGTTTAACTTCAGAAGCGAAAACCCCCATATCTTCTGAATGTTTTGCTTGTTCAAAACGGTGACCTACTGAAATTAATGCTTTTGAAGGAATACATCCTACGTTTAAGCAAACGCCTCCAACTTCAGCTCTTTCTACAACAGTTACTTTTTGTCCTGTTTGTGCTGCACGAATAGCCGCAACATAACCGCCAGGGCCAGCGCCTACTACGAGTGTATCAATCTCAATTGCAAAATCTCCAACTACCATTTTATATTACGCCTCCATTAATAAAAGTTCCGGTTCGGCTAGCAAACGTTTTAAATGATTTAAAGCGTATTGCGCAGTCGCACCGTCGATCATTCGATGATCAAAGCTCAATGATAATGCTAACACAGGTGCAGCTACAATTTCACCATTTTTTATTATTGGTTTTTCTGAAATTCGACCAATTCCTAAAATAGCAACCTCTGGATGATTAATTACTGGAGTAAACCATTGACCACCAGCAGAGCCGATGTTCGTAATTGAGCAAGAAGCTCCTTTCATCTCGTTCGGAGTAAGCTTTCCTTCTCGTGCTTTTGTTGCAAGTTCATTGATTTCTGCTGAAATATTGAAAACTGATTTACGATCAGCATGTTTAATAACTGGTACTAACAAACCTCTTTCAGTATCTGCAGCAATACCTATATTATAATAATGTTTCTGAATAATTTCACTAGTTGCGTCATCAAGTGATCGATTAAACTCTGGGTACTCACGTAACGTTGAAACTAAGGCTTTTACTACGTATGGTAAATATGTTAACTTAATACCTTTTTCTGCAGCAATGTCTTTGAATTTTTTACGGTGAGCAACTAATTCCGTTACATCTACTTCATCCATTAAAGTAACGTGTGGAGCAGTTTGTTTTGAATGCACCATAGCTTTTGCAATCGCTTTTCGAATACCAGACATTTTCTCTCTTGTTTCAGGGAATTCACCTTCAATAGAAACTGGAATTGGTGCTGGTGTAGTTGTCTCAACTTCTTGTACTAAGTCAGTTTCAACTTTCTCTTCAACTGCTGCTGGTACTACATTTCCACCTTTTAAGAAGTTTTCAATATCTTCTTTTAAAATGCGGCCATTTTTCCCTGATCCATTAATTAATTGGATGTTTACATTTTTTTCTCTAGCAAATTTACGAACAGAAGGCATTGCAATAATACGTTTATTTGTATCAACGATTTCTTCTGTTGTTGTTGCTACTGGCTGAGGTGTTGATGTTGGTGCTTGATTGATTTGTTCATGACTTTGTTGTACTTCTGGTGCTACTTCAGGTGTTACAGATCGTTCCTCGGCATGAGCATCACCTTTAAGTTTTAAATTTTCGTAGCCAGGTGCATCAATTCGGATTAATACATCCCCGACAACTGCCACACTACCTTCAGCAACAACAATTTCCTCAACTTTACCTTCTACAGGAGAAGGCATTTCAACTACTGCTTTATCATTTTGAATTTCACATAAAACGTCGTCTTCTTTAACTGTATCTCCAGCTTTTACGAACCATTTTACAATTTCACCTTCATGGATACCCTCACCGATATCAGGCATACGGAATTCAAACGCCATAGTATTCACCCTTTCATTGGACAATGTCAGTTTACCTTATATATTCATTCTTTTTCGAATTTAAATTTTCTTTTCGCCTTATAGGTTTCGAAATAATCCGCTGTCCGAATACACTTTCCTTTCCTGTGGCGGTCATTTAGCCTAAAGGAATCTCTTACGTATTCGGACAGCTAGTTTGGTTTACGATACCAGTTTCAACTCGAATGTAATAATTAATTTGAAATCAGTTTAGTAAAAGAATTTATTAACTAGAAAGTTAAAACTTTTCTTGCTGTTTCTATGATGTCTTTGTAATTTGGTAACCAAACATTTTCCGCTTGTGGGAATGGATACACTGTATCAGGTGCTGCAACACGTAAAACAGGTGCTTCTAAACTTAATATTGCACGTTCAGTAATTTCAGCTACAACATTCGCAGCAATACCAGCTTGTTTTTGAGCTTCTTGAACTACAATTGCACGATTTGTTTTTTCAACAGAAGCAATAATTGTCTCAATATCAAGTGGTTGAACTGTACGTAAGTCTACCACTTCTACTGAATATCCTTCTTTTTCAAGCTCTTCAGCAGCTTTTAAACTTTCGTGAACCATTAATCCATAAGCAAAGATTGATAAATCTTTTCCTTCACGTTTAACATCTGCTTTACCAAGAGGTATTGTATATGCCTCTTCTGGCACATCTTCTTTAATAGAACGATATAGTTTTAAATGCTCTAAGAAGATAACTGGATCATTATCTCGAATAGAAGATATTAGTAATCCTTTTGCATCATATGGAGTTGAAGGGATAACTACTTTCAAACCAGGTTGTTGAGCCATTAATCCTTCTAAACTATCGGAGTGCATTTCAGGTGTATGAACTCCTCCTCCAAATGGAGAGCGGATAGTAACTGGTGCACTATATACACCGCCACTACGATAACGCATACGAGCTAATTGACCACTAATAGAGTCCATTACTTCATAAACGAATCCGAAAAATTGAATTTCTGGAACTGGACGGAAGCCTTCTAGAGCTAACCCAATAGCCAAACCACCGATTCCAGACTCAGCAAGTGGTGTATCAAATACACGATCTACACCAAACTCTTGTTGAAGTCCTTCAGTAGCACGGAATACTCCACCATTTACACCAACGTCTTCACCAAAAACTAAAACGTTTTCATCATTTTTTAATTCGCAGCGAAGCGCATCAGTAATTGCTTGAATCATTGTCATTTGTGCCATAGGTTATCTCGACTCCTTTTCTTTATAAATTGAATATTGCTCTTGTAAATTTACTGGCAATTCTTCATACATATTTTCAATTAGGTCTGTTACTTTTTGTTTCGGCGTTTCGTCAGCCTTTTTAATCGCTTCTTTAATTTCTTCTTTTGCTCTTTCAATCACTTCGTTTTCTTTTTCTTCAGACCATAAACCTTTGCCTTCTAAGTAAGTTCGGAAACGAACGATTGGGTCTTTTGCTGCCCATTCATTGTCAATATCAGTTGTTCTGTATCGAGTTGGATCATCACCTGACATTGTATGCGGACCATAACGGTAACAAACTGTTTCAATTAAAGTTGGACCTTCACCATTAATTGCACGTTCTCTCGCATCACGAGTAGCAACATAAACTGCTAAAGCATCCATTCCATCTACTTGGATACAAGGGATACCAGCTGCAATACCTTTTTGAGCAAGTGTTTTCCCAGCAGTTTGTATATCACGAGGTGTAGAAATCGCATATTGGTTATTTTGAATGATGAAAATAGCTGGTGCTTTGAATGCCCCTGCAAAGTTAATTCCTTCGTAAAAATCACCTTGTGATGAACCACCATCACCTGTATAAGTAATAGCTACAGATTTCTTACCACGCTTTTTCAAACCTAAAGCTACTCCAGCAGTTTGGATATATTGAGCACCAATAATGATTTGTGGTGCTAATACGTTAACGCCCTCAGGAGCTTGATTTCCTACAAAATGTCCTCTACTAAATAAAAACGCTTTCCATAATGGTAAGCCATGCCATACGATTTGAGGAACATCACGATATCCTGGTAAAATCCAATCTTCTTTTTCTAATGCAAAGTGCGATGCAAGTTGGGAAGCTTCTTGCCCAGCAGTTGGTGCATAGAAACCAAGTCTACCTTGACGATTTAAAGAGATAGAACGTTGATCTAAAATTCTTGTATAAACCATTCTACTCATCAGTTCAACTAGCTCTTCGTCAGATAGTTTTGGATCATATTCCTCGTTAACAATTTCCCCTTTTTCGTTTAAAATTTGGAACATTTGAAACTTCTCTTCAATCTCATTCAACAATGCTTTTGGATTATATTGATTCGATAGTTTTTCTCCCATAAGACACCTCTCCTTTATCTGTATCAAAATTTTTTATTTTTCCATTGGTACAACACATCTTGGAAATTAGTATATATAATTATTTCCAATCGGTCAATCACTTATTTTTCTAATATTTATCATTTTTCTCTCCTTTTATACAAGTTAATCTGTTATATATAAATTTACATCTGTGTTATAACACCCACCGTTTTTCCACACATTTTTTAAAAACTATATAATAGAAAGTAATTCATAAACCAACAATAGATTACCCTTTGTAAGTAAGATTTAAAAAAGTTTTCATAACTTTTCATAATTTTTCTTCATTTTCATATGTTATTTTATAAAGATAGAACTCAATAGTTTATATTTTGTATACTTACAATGGAATGAATTTTGAAAGGAAGTATTTTATGATTTTAATGGAGAATATAATTCGCGAAGGACATCCTACCTTACGCACAAAAGCTGAAGAAGTTAAATTTCCTTTAACTGAAGAGGATAAAAAATTAGCAGAAGATATGCTAGAGTATCTAATAAATAGTCAAAACCCAGAAACAGCCGAAAAATACGGATTACGTCCAGGTATAGGTCTTGCAGCAAACCAAGTGAATTCTTTAAAACGTATGTTTGCACTACATTTAGAAGATGAAAACCAAGAACTTTTAAGCTTTGTTGCAATCAACCCTAAAATCGTTAGCCATTCTGTTGAAAAAACTTATATAACGTCTGGTGAAGGATGTTTATCTGTAGATCGTCAAGTTCCTGGTTATGTACCTCGATATGCAAGAATCACTGTTAAGTTCTTCAATGTTGATGGTCAAGAGCAAAAAATGCGTTTAAAAGGCTTACCAGCTATTGCATTCCAACATGAATTAGACCATTTAAATGGAATTATGTTTTACGATCATATTAACCAAGAAAATCCATTTGCACCAATACCAGATGCAATACCTTATGGGGAATAAAAAAATATATAAAGGAGATGCCTAAGCAAAAGGCATCTCCTTACTTATTATAATAATAAGAAGTATTAGGATGTAATGTAAAATCAACTGGGATAAACAACGACAAGCATATTCTTTAACAAACATTTAGATAATATTCAATTCTTTTAGTACTTTCGCAATCCCATCTTCGTCAACATGATCTGCAATTATATCAGCAACAGCTTTTGTTTGATCATGTGCATTACCCATTGCAACTCCAATTCCAACAAATTGTAACATCTCAATATCATTCAATCCATCACCAAAGGCATAAACATTCGATAAAGGAATATTATTTTTTTCAAGAATCTTTTGAATTCCACGAGCTTTCGATCCATTTTTTGGAAGAATATCACAAGAAAAAGGATGCCAACGTACGAATTTAACATTTGGAAATTGCTCTTTATATATTGGTTCATCTTTCTCTTCCATAAAGATCAATGTTTGATATACATTGTTGGACTCATAAAACTGAGGATTGATAATTGGATAAGGGTACTTTAGAGTATTTAAGCTTTTTTCGATAAAAGTATCCCCTTCAACAGATGCAATCATTTTTTGATCGTCGATAAAAACAACTGGATGGTTTCTTTCATGTCCATATTGAATTATTCCAGTTAGTTGATCCGTTGGTATACCGTCAGTGAAGATAACTTCTCCTTTATAAACAACATATTGACCATTAAATGTAACGTATGTATCAATTTCTAATTCATCAATAATTGATTGAATCATAAATGGTGCTCTACCTGTTGCAATTGCGATTTCGTAGCCATTTGCTCTTGCTTGAAAAATAGCTTCTTTCGCTGATTGTGGGATTTTTTTCTCACTATCATAAAGCGTTCCATCTATATCAAAAAATAAAATTTTTGTCATTGTGAAATCCTTTCCATGTATATTTATATGTAAATGAAAAACACTTTACATATATACTACTCTTCAATATAATGAAATTAGGGAGTGATGTGCCATGTTAAAACGACTCAAAAAGAGAATTTTGAAACGATTAAATGGCATCCTCGGAAAAAAATCAATTGCTTAGACACTGTCCAGGTTGATTCTGGACAGTTTTTTCTAATTTATATTCGATTTATTAATATCTACATATGATGGCCGTTTTTATAATTACCATCCTAGGGCTAAGGGGACGTCTAAAAAAGGTTTTTTTCAGACGTCCCCTTTTCTTTATTTTAAATCAGCCTCATGATAATATAAAGGAAATGCATTTTATTTTTAACTTTGTTTAGAAGAAATCCCAGTATTTATTATTTTACTAATTTCGTCCATAATTTTCTTTTAAGATATTGTAAAATATTTTTACCAAAACAAAGCTATAGAAATTGTGAATCAACAGATTCGTATTAATGTTTTTATTTGCTTTATACAAATCTGTCATTTATCATTTTTTAGATATTAATTTTGAGAACAATTCACAAAAAAATGCACAACGTTCGTTAAAGGAGAGAGAACATGATTTACAAAGTTTATTATCAAGAAAATGCACATGAAGTACCAGTTCGCGAAAACACAAAGAGTCTTTATGTTGAAGCATCTTCAGAACGAGAAGTACGCCAATATTTAAAAGACCGTAACTACAACATTGAATACATTCAATTACTAGAGGGCAATTATTTAGAATATGAACAAAATAGCCCGAACTTCAAATTGGAGAATGCTTAATCAACATGAAATTTGTAAAAAATGATCAAGCAGCCGTTTTCGCACTCGGCGGACTGGGCGAAATTGGTAAAAACACATATGCAGTACAATTCCAAGATGAGATTATTGTTATCGATGCTGGTATAAAATTTCCGGAAGATGATCTATTAGGAATTGATTACGTAATACCTGATTATACGTATTTAGTACGAAATGCAGATAAAATTAAAGGGCTATTTATTACCCATGGGCATGAAGACCACATTGGGGGTATCCCTTATTTATTACGTCAAGTGAATATCCCTGTTTACGGGGGAAAATTAGCACTTGGTTTACTGCGAAATAAGTTGGAAGAACACGGATTACTTCGCACAACAAAGTTAATCGAAATTAAAGAAGATGATATTATTAAATTCAGAAAAACTTCTGTAAGCTTTTTCCGTACAACACACAGTATTCCTGATGCGTTTGGTATTGTTGTAAAAACGCCTCCTGGTAATATTGTTCATACTGGAGACTTTAAGTTTGACTTTACACCAGTAGGAGAACCAGCGAACCTAACTAGAATGGCAGAAATCGGTCGTGATGGAGTGCTATGTTTACTATCGGATAGTACAAACGCAGAAGTTCCAAATTTCACAATGTCTGAAAGAAAAGTTGGAGAAAGCATCCACGATATCTTTAGAAAAGTTGAAGGACGAATTATTTTTGCTACTTTTGCATCAAATATTCACCGACTACAACAAGTAACGGATGCTGCTCATCAATATGGTCGCAAAATTGCTGTTTTTGGTCGTTCAATGGATAACGCCATTACGATTGGCCGCGAACTAGGTTATATTACAGCACCAAAAGAAACATTTGTCGATGCACAAGCTATTAACCGTCTTCCTGCCAATGAAGTCATGATTTTATGTACAGGCTCTCAAGGGGAACCAATGGCAGCACTTTCAAGAATTGCAAACGGTACACACCGTCAAATTCAAATTCAACCTGGTGACACAGTCGTATTCTCATCTTCTCCAATTCCTGGGAATACAACAAGTGTTAACAAAATTATTAACTTATTGTTCAGAGCTGGTGCAGAAGTAATTCATGGTTCACTTAACAATATCCATACTTCTGGACATGGATCACAAGAAGAACAAAAGTTAATGCTTCGTTTAATCAAACCAAAATTTTTCATGCCTATTCACGGAGAATACCGCATGTTAAAAATGCATACGCATTTAGCTATTGACTGTGATGTTCCTGCTGAAAATACATTCGTCATGGAAAATGGTGATGTATTGGCATTAAGTCCTAACGAAGCCCATGTTGCTGGACGTATTCCTTCTGGAGATGTCTATATTGACGGAAGCGGTATCGGGGACATTGGAAATATCGTTTTAAGAGACCGTCGTATTTTATCAGAAGAAGGTCTAGTCATTGTTGTAGTAAGTGTTGATATGAAAAAACAAAAACTAGTTGCGGGGCCAGATATCATTTCTCGTGGGTTTGTTTATATGCGTGAATCCGGTTCACTAATTAGTGAAGCACAGAAAATGTTGTCAAGTCACCTTAACGAAAAGATACAAGAAAAATCGACTCAATGGACTGAGTTAAAAAATGATATTAATGATGTATTAGGTCCATATTTATTTGAGAAAACAAAACGTAGACCTATGATTTTACCAATAATTATGGAAGTTTAAGAAATAGGTTTGCACAAGTTTCAAAAATAGAAACATAAAAAATAGGTTGTTTATTAGTTTTTAACTCACTAATTAACAACCTTTTTTGTTTCTAAGAAATAGACTAACTCATTGCTTTTTTTACAAATCGATTGATATCTACAACTGCCCCAATAACAAGTAAAACATCACCTAAGAGGATTTTCTCATCAGCGGACGGAGAAATGATAATTGAATTATCACGTTTGATTCCAACAATGTTAATACCATAATTCGCACGGATATCTAAATCTTTAATTGAATTACCCGCTATTCGATCGTTAGCTTTTATCTCCATGATGGAGTGTTCATCGGATAATTCAAGATAATCAAGAACATTACTAGACATTAAATTATTCGCAATTCGAATACCCATGTCTCGTTCAGGATGGATAATTTGGTCTGCACCAATTTTTTTTAATACTTTCGCATGATAATCATTTGTAGCTTTAACTGTTACATTCGGCACGCCAAGTTCTTTTAAGATTAAAGTTGTTAAAATACTCGCTTGAATGTTCTCACCAATTGCCACAATGACATGTTCAAAATTACGAATACCAAGAGATTTAATTACCTCTTCATCAGTTGTATCCGCAATGATTGCTTGGGTCGCAATTTTAGCATACTCATCCACCCGTTCTGATGAAGCATCGATCGCCATAACATCCGCTCCAAGTCGAATAAGTTCATGCACAATACTTCCACCAAAACGTCCTAGTCCAATGACTACAAATTCTTTTTTCATAATTTACCTCCGAACTAAACAGTAAGCGCTGTAGTCATTTTAACTTACGTCTTTCGTTTTGTAAAAAAAACAATTTTTTAGACCAGCTTTCCTAAAAATTTGGTTTCTAGCTCCGTTTCTATTATTGTTCCATCAAATTCTACTTGATATGCTTTAGCATTTGGTCTCGAACTAATAATTCTTTCTATTTTTTCGTTAATATAATGAATTCCGACTCCATCATCTGCTGCAATACCCGATTTTAATTGCTTCGAGGAAATTAATGAATGATAAGCGGGTCTTCTATCTTCTTCTCCATCGTAATGCGGACAGTGACTCCCACTAATGAAACCTAGACCACAAATTGGTTCTAATTCATCTCCAAATGAATCAGTAACTCCCTCTTCATACCAACAAATAGAACCTGCACTTAATCCAGAAAGAATGACCCCTTCCTGCCAAGCCTTTTTAATAATTCTGTCGAGCTCCCATTCTTTCCATAGAGCAAGGAGGTTTTTAGTGTTTCCTCCACCAACATAAAGGATATCTTTATCAAGTATGTAACTTTCTAAATCTCTTGTCGGAGGTTTAAAAAGTGATAAATGTGACGGCTCACAATTTAGCTTTTGAAATGAATGATAAAATCGTTCTATATATCCTTGTGCATCTCCACTTGCAGTTGGTATAAAGCAAATTTTTGGTGTTTCTTTATTCGATTGATTTAAAATATATTGGTCTAGTGCAAGGTTATCAGGCTCCATAGAGAAGCCTCCCCCACCTAGTGCAATAATCTGTCTCATATTCTGCTCCCCCTTAACTTCACTCTTTTATCCCAATTTCTGGGATTCATTTATCAACGGCAATCTATTTTCTCTATCAAATTAAATTGGCTTCATTGTATTTTCAACACGTCAGCTGATATTTCCTTTCTAAGTAGCATAAATTCCTTTGAATAATTGATTTATAACATGTTGATCTGATCAATCCATTATTCTCAACTAATAGAGTTGGTCTGATGTAATTTTGATTAAAGTTTTTGGCATTCGCTTTATGAAGACCACTTCTGACGTGGTTTCATCCAAAAACGGTCTTCATCTCCCTTATGAAGACCACTTCGGCAACAGTTTCACCTGCTAATGGTCTTCATCTACTTTATGAAGACCATTTCAGCCGAGGATTCTTCCGAAAACGGTCTTCATCTCCCCTCTGAAGACCACTTCAACTACAATCCCACCTGAAAACGGTCTTCATCTCCCTTATGAAGACCACTTCGGCAGCAGTTTCACCTGCTAGTGGTCTTCATCTACTTTATGAAGACCACTTCAGCCGAGGATTCTTCCGAAAAGGTCTTCATCACCCCTCTGAAGACCACTTCAACCACAATCCCACCTGAAAACGGTCTTCATCTACTTCAACAGACCCTTCAATTACCCATAAAAATAACAAAGAAACACATAGATTAAGAATCCATGTGCTCCTTAATATCTTATCTCCTTTACATTTCACTAATTAATCGATTTAATCTCGTTTCAAGCATCCTTAGACCGCCTCCACCAGATTGGAAGTGGCGTAAAAGACCATGATGATCAAATAAATAGTACCCAGGAACATATTCGTTTTCGAAAAGTTTGGTTAACTTCAAGTTATTATCAATGTAAATCGGTTGTTTCATATTAAACTTTCTTGCTATGTTTTGAACTACTTCTAAATTTGTATCTTCCCTTGAACGTGGCATATGAACTGAGATGATGTTGAGATTGTCTTTATAACGATGAAGTAGGTAGTTTACATCCTTCATTTCTTCTTTACATAAATAGCAACTAACTGACCAAAAATGTATAAGAGTCGGTTTTTCGCCAATAATATCATCACGTCTAACATCCCCGTTTAACCACGCTGTTGCACCGTCCAATGTTGGCATTGGTGAACGTAATCTCATCGAATTTTCCTCCTATAACATTAAATAAATGAATTACCTCTAAGGTATTAATTGATATCCATATCCGGAATGTTCTTCTATTAATTAACCATTGAACAAACTGTCGTAGTTATCTGTAGAAGATAACCTATTACATACAAAAATGAGTTCATCCCCAAACAAACCATTTACATGCTCACCTTTATTAATAAATTCAAATTGTCTTCATTCTGTTCATACAAAATGACCATCCTTTTATTAAAATCCACTATAGAAAAATTCTGATGTCGGAATATGTACTAAGAAATCGAAATTGGGTAAAATATTTTAGAAAAACATATTGAATATTCCCATATTTTATGTATAATGATACTCGTTATTGTAAACTTTAGGTTTTGTATTTGTAAACTTCTTAAACTAAAAGTTTATGAAGACTAAACTGAGAAGGAGCAAGAGACACAATGCAAATTGGAAGAAAAATTAAATCCTTACGCCTTAAAAAGGGACTAACACAAGAGGAACTTGGTGAAAGAACGGATTTAACAAAAGGCTATATTTCTCAGCTAGAAAGAGATTTAAATTCACCGTCTATCGATACACTATTTAGTATTCTGGAAGTTTTAGGAACTACACCGAAAGAATTTTTTGATGATCCAACGAAGGAAGAAAAAATTGTTTATAACGAGGACGATCAAACAACTTATTACGATGAAGAAAAACAATACGAAATTAAATGGTTAATCCCTACATCTAATGATAAAGAGATGGAACCGATCTATTTATCCCTTGAAATAGGAGGAGAATATAAATTATTCGAGCCTTCTCTAGCCGAAACATTTATTTATGTATTAAAAGGTCGTATACGGGTTGTCATTGGAGAAGAAGAATATATAGCGAGTGAAGGAAATGCTGTTTATTACGAGGCATCAAGTAATCACCAAATATTCAATGCACACAATGGAAAAACTGAGTTGTTATTAGTAGCAACAGAATCTTACTTATGAGGCTTGGAGGCGAGAAATTTGAGTAATACAATCATCCGTTTTGAAAATGTAACAAAATCTTATGATGATGAAGTCGTATTAAAGAATGTCAATTTTGAACTAGAAAAAGGAAAATTTTATACGTTATTAGGTCCTTCAGGTTGTGGTAAAACAACGATATTACGAATGATTGCTGGATTTACAGAACCGACATCTGGGAACATCTATTTTAACGAAAAGAAAATAAACAATGTACCTGCCAATGAAAGACAAGTAAATACAGTATTCCAAGACTATGCACTTTTCCCTCATTTAAATGTATATGAAAATGTTGCCTTTGGGTTACGTATTAAAAAAATGAAAGAAATTGAAATTAATGAACGTGTACAAGAGGCTTTAAAATTCGTAAACTTATCTGGTTTTGGAAATCGTGAAATATCTGAAATGTCTGGAGGTCAACGCCAACGTGTTGCGATTGCTCGTGCAATTGTCAATGACCCAGAAATCATTTTGTTAGACGAACCTCTTTCAGCGCTAGACTTAAAATTACGTTCAGAGATGCAATACGAACTTCGTGAATTACAACAAAGATTAGGTAAAACGTTTGTATTTGTTACTCACGATCAAGAAGAAGCATTAGCGATGTCAGATGAAATCTTCGTCCTAAATGAAGGAGAAATTCAGCAATCTGGTACTCCAGTTGATATTTATGACGAACCGATTAATCGTTTTGTTGCGGACTTTATCGGAGAATCAAATATTGTAAATGGTGTCATGATTGAAGATTATAAAGTTCAATTCAATGGAAAAGTATTCGATTGTGTCGATAGAGGGATGAAACCGAACGAAAAAATTGATGTAGTTATTCGTCCGGAAGACTTAGAAATTACAACAGTAGATAAAGGAAAGTTAGTCGTTAAAGTTGATACTCAGTTATTCCGTGGGGTTCATTATGAACTATCTACTTATGATAAAGATGGTAACGAGTGGTTAGTTCATTCATTAAAAAAAGCAGATGTTGGACAAGAAATTGGCTTAGACTTCGATCCAGAAGCAATTCATGTAATGAGATTAAATGAGACAGAAGAAGAGTTTGATAAACGATTAGAATCTTATGGAGAAGAAGAAAATGACAAATAAAGCATCTAAAGGTTCTTTATTTCCTTATATTATCTGGATCGCTCTTTTTGTAATTGCACCAATCCTATTGGTACTCTATTACTCTTTACTGGATTTAAATGGTCAATTTACAATCGCAAACTATGTAAAATTCTTTTCACCTGCCTATTTATCAATGACTTTCACAAGTTTTTGGTACGCATTTTTAATAACATTATTTACATTAATCATTGCGTATCCGACTGCTTATTTACTAACAAAAACAAAACACAAACATCTGTGGTTAGTATTTATCATCATTCCATCATGGATTAATTTATTATTAAAAACGTATGCGTTTATCGGTATTTTCGGATTGTACGGTCCTATTAACGCATTTGCAGAAGTATTCGGTATTGAACCAACACAAATTCTCTTTACAGATTTTAGCTTTATCTTTGTCGCAGTTTATATTTTTATACCATTTATGATCATTCCAATTTTCAATGCCTTAGATAAACTAAATCCAACACTTGTTTATGCTGCAAGAGATTTAGGCGCAAATCGAATTACAACATTTCGCCGTGTAATATTTCCATTAACAATTGAAGGGGTTAAGTCTGGAATACAAGTTACTTTCATCCCTGCCCTTTCTCTATTCATGATTACTCGACTAATCGCTGGTAACCAAGTGATTACATTAGGTACAGCGATTGAACAACAATTCCTAGTTGCACAAAACTGGGGTATGGGTTCGACAATCGCAGTCTTCCTTATTTTATTCATGGTTATTATCATGCTATTTACAGGACAGAAAAAATCGAAAGGAGGCCGCGTATAAATGAAAAAATTATCAGCTGGTGCAAAGATTTATTTAGTAATTGTGTTTTTTGTTTTATACGCGCCAATTTTCTATTTAATTTTCTATTCCTTTAATAGTGGTGGGACAATGAATAGCTTCGAATCATTCACTTGGGAACATTATCAAGCAGTGTTTGAGGATTCAAGACTATTAGTTATTTTAATTAATACAGTAATCATAGCTTTACTCTCAGGTTTAATCGCAACGATTATCGGTACATTAGGTGCTATTGGAATTGTTTCAGTGAAAAACAAAAAAATGAGAAATACACTTTTATCATTTAACAATGTCTTAATTGTTAGTCCTGACGTTGTTATCGGTGCCAGCTTCTTAATTTTATTTACAATGATTGGGGTCAAGCTTGGCTTCACATCAGTTCTAGTTTCTCATATTGCTTTTAGTGTTCCAATTGTCGTATTGATGGTATTACCTAAGTTACTTGAAATGAATACAAACTTAATCGATGCAGCACAAGATTTAGGGGCTTCAAAAAGAGACGTATTAACAAGAGTTATTCTTCCTTATATTAAGCCTGGCATTTTCGCAGGATTTTTCATGGCGATCACTTATTCGCTTGATGATTTCGCAGTTACATTTTTCGTAACAGGAAATGGTTTCTCTACACTTTCAGTTGAAATTTACTCTATGGCAAGAGCTGGTATTACATTAACAGTGAATGCTATTTCAGGTATTGTCTTTATCGTTACGATTCTAATTGTAATTGGTTACTACTTCGTAACGAACCGCTCGAAAACTAGACATGCGGAGGTGCGACAATGAAATCATTAGTTCAAGCAACAATTGCCATTATCGTATCTTGTATTGTTCTTTTCATTGTTGCTCACCAATTAGAAGCTGGTGGAACTCAAGGTAGTAATGATACCATTACCGTTTTTAACTGGGGAGAATATATCGATCCGGATTTAATCGATCAATTTACAGAAGAAACTGGTATAAAGGTCATTTATGAAACATTTGATTCAAACGAAGCGATGATGACGAAAATTCAGCAAGGTGGTTCAGCTTATGATATCGCTGTCCCATCTGAATATGCGATTGAAATGATGAAAGAAGATGATCTTTTACTACCAATCGATCATTCGAAAATTCCAAATTTGAAAAATATCGACCCATACTTTTTAAACTTATCATTTGACCCAGGAAATGAATATTCTATTCCTTATTTTTGGGGTACAGTTGGGATAGTTTTCAATCCAAATGAAATCGAAGAGCACTTAACATTTAAGTCTTGGGAGGATTTATGGGACCCTTCACTTGAAGGAAAGGTATTTTTAGTGGACGGTGCTCGTGAAGTAATGGGAATGGGGCTAAACTCATTAGGCGAATCTTTAAATGCAAAAGATGACGCATTATTACGTAAAGCTACTGATAAATTAATCTCACTATCCCCAAATATTAAAGCAATCATTGGTGACGAAATTACACCACTTATGATTAACAATGAAGCAACTGTTGCCCTTACTTGGTCTGGTCAAGCTGCTGATATGATGTGGGAAAATGAAGACCTTGACTTTGCAGTTCCAGAAGAAGGTTCGAATCTTTGGTTTGATAACTTTGTTATTCCAAAAACAGCTGCTAATATTGATGGCGCTCATGCATTTATTAACTTTATGTTAGATGCTGAAGTATCTGCACAAAATAATGATTATGTTGGTTACTCTACACCAAACGCTGCTGCAATGGAATTAATGGATCCTGAAGTTATTGAAGATGAACGCTTCTATCCAAATGAAGAGTTACGTGAGAAATTAGAAGTTTACGAAAATCTTGGCCTTGAATGGTTAGGAAAATATAACGAGTACTTTTTAGAATTCAAAATGTCATTAAGATAATATGTTTAATAATCCACCCTACTTAAGGGTGGATTATTTCGTCATGTTCACTTGCATAAGTATAGTTATGCGGAAGATCTTATGATAAGCTATAGTTTGTATTAAATGCGGGCGATTATCCCACTATTCAAAAATTAGATAAAACAAAAGTAAACCGTATTGTGTTTACAAAAGGAGGTGGCCTCTTGACTCAAAAGGCCAAAAAATTAGCATTACTGATTTTAATGTTCAACCTATTTATTACGATGGGTGGTATTGGAATTGTTATTCCGGTTTTACCTTCATATCTTGAGATTTTTGGTGTAGGTGGCCAAATACTAGGCTTTTTAATTGCTAGTTTTGCCTTAGCACAGTTTTTATTTTCTCCGATTGCAGGTGACTTATCAGACCGATATGGTAGAAAGATCTTTGTTATAATTGGTCTCATTATTTATGGTATATCCCAAATATTATTTGGTCTTGCTACTGAAGTGTGGGTTTTATTTATCGGAAGGTTCTTAACAGGTCTTGGTGCAGCCTTTATCATGCCTCCTGTAATGGCTTATGTTGCCGATATTACTACTGATGAAGAACGTGGTAAAGGAATGGGTCTTTTAGGAGCAGCCATTTCACTCGGTTTTATGATTGGACCTGGAATTGGCGGATTTTTAGCAGAAGTGAATCTACATTTTCCATTTCACGTATCTGGTGTTACAGCTTTAGTTGCGGCCCTATTATCACTTATTATTTTGCCGAATGTAAAACCACACGAATTTAAGACTAAACAACAGTTAGAGGCAAAACATCAACCAAGGGAAAATTTATGGCAACAACTAGTTCGTTCTGTTAAAACACCTTATTTTATATTATTAATTGTCGTATTTACATTTAGTTTTGGTATTGCGAATTTCCAAGCGACACTTTCCATGTTTTTAACATTAAAATTTGACTATACGCCAGCAGATATAGCCATTGTCATCACAGTTGGTGGCTTTGTTGGTGTTATTCTTCAAGTGTTCATTGTTGATATATTATTTAAAAAGTTTGGTGAAATGAAAGTTATTTTAGTAAATTTAATCGTTGCAGCAATTACAATGTTCCTAATGATTTATGTAAATGGATATTTTGTAATTTTAGCAGTTGCTACACTTTTCCAAATTGCAACGATCTTTATCAGACCAGCAGTAAACACATTAATATCCAAATTAGCTGGCCATGACCAAGGTTTTGCAGCGGGAATGAACAATGCATATATGAGTTTAGGGAATATGGTTGGCCCGGCTTTAGCAGGTGTTCTACTAGAGTGGAGTTTACCTTCACCATACATTTTAGGTGCCATTATTTTACTAGGCTGTTTTGCTTTAGCCTATGGATGGAATAGAAAAAAAGCACTAACAATATTACAACCAGAAGTTAAATAAACACTAAAAGAGCAATCAAAAAAGGAAACTTTTCTGATTGCTTTTTTCATTGATTCCTCCATTGATCTTCCATAAAAAATTACTCTTCCCTTTTCTTTTACAACATTCATCTTTTCTATCACATCTCTCATAAAATAGAATAAGAACACTATGAATGAAATACGAGGTGATTGAATGGAAGATTGGATTAGTAAACTATCTACACCCGTCATTGAGCAAATACTTGAAACCGCCTTTTTATGGTTTGTTGTTGTCGATCGAGATGCAAAAATTCTCTATATTAATGAAGAATATTGCCAATTTCTTGAGGTGAAACGTGAAGACGCAATAGGCAAGTATGTAGGAGATGTAATTGAAAACTCAGAAATGCACCTTGTAATAAAAAAAGGAACTCCAGATATCGCAGCACCTCAGTTTATTAAGGGTACATATATGCTAGCAAATCGTGTACCACTTTACGTAGATGGTGAGATTGTTGGAGCATTTGGAAGTGTCATATTCCGAGATGTGAACGATTGGAAAAAGTTAAGTTCACATGTACGTAGAACATTAGAAGAGATAGAAAGAAACGTGCATGCTGGCGAAAATACATTCAATTGTTTATCAGATTTAATTGGAACTTCAAACTCTATTCGTAAGATAAAGGAAACTATTTCTTTGATTGCTAAAACGAATCTTCCTGTTTTAATTGAAGGGGAAATCGGTACTGGTAAAGAAATGTGTGCAAAAATCATTCATAGCCTCTCTGAACTTTCCGAAAAACCATTTATCAACATTAATTGTTCAACAATCCCAAAGGAGTTAGTAGAAATTGAACTGTTTGGAAAATGGGATGGAACTGCTATAAAAATTGGAAGAATTGCACAAGCAGATGGCGGTACGCTGTTTATCCATGAAGTAAATGAATTACCACTGACGAGTCAAGCTAAATTACTTAAAGTTATTCAGGATGGAATTATTCAACCTGTAGGAACAGATGACGAGGTTTCAGTTAATACTAGGGTTCTCTTAAGTTCAAATGTGTCGTTAATCGAACTAGTCAAAGCAAAACTTTTCCGAGAAGATTTGTTTTATCGTATTCAGTCCATTACATTACAATTACCTCCTCTTCGAGAAAGAATTGAAGATTTACCGGTGCTTATCGATACTTTCGTAAATAAGTTTTCTACCGAGGCAGGAAGACGTAAAATTAAAATTCACAGGAAAGCTTATTGGGCTCTTCAAAACTATGACTGGCCAGGAAATATTCGTGAGCTACAAAATGTTATTCAAGCAATTGTCCACTTAGTCGATGGAGAACAAATTACTGAAGACATTCTCCCCAACCATATACGTCGTAGGCAATCGAATTACAATCGATCTAGCGGAACTTTGGAGGAGATCTTAGATCATGTTGAAGGACAAGTGTTAAAAGAATATCTTGGGGTTGAAAAAGATAAATGCATCATTGCTGAAAAGCTTGGAATAAGCCGTTCCACACTTTATGAAAAAATAAAAAAACACAACTTATGACCTAAATTCCAATATTTCGGACGGAATTCCGAAATGTTGGAATTTTTCATTTCATTGATATGAACTATTTATCAATCTATTCGATTACAATTTCCGATTTTCTGGATTTCTATATCAATTTCCTGTTCACATTTTTGAAACATCTATGTGCATATAGTGAGGTATCTTCGAATTTGTCCCATTGTAAGCGTATTACTTTATCTATGTAAAGGAGTGAATTTTAAAAAAATAAAACAATAGACAAGCATTCTCTACTAAATTATTAAGCAATTTAATTTGGTTAATTTAAATATCTAAAAAGATTGTTAAAACTAATTATAAGTTATGGGGGTATCAAAATGGATGCAAGTACGATTTTGAGTATGATTGGCCTCATTGGAGGTCTTGTCCTACTTATTTGGTTAACGATGAAAGGTGTAAATATTATTATAGTAGGTCCACTTTCGGCATTATTTGTTGCTGTTTTATCTGGAATGCCTCTGTTTCCGCAACTTGCAGAAGAGGGTGTTGCAAACTTTGTAACGAGCTATATGACAGGGTTTACTGGATTCATTATGTCATGGTATTTAATGTTCCTATTAGGAGCAGTTTTTGGTAAAGTTATGGAAGATAGTGGTGCAGCAGATGCTGTTGCAAAATTCATAGTCGATAAAATGGGTATGAAATATGCAACTCTATCAATCGTTGTTGCCTGTGCCATCTTAACATATGGTGGTGTTTCACTTTTCGTAGTAGCATTTGCCGTGTATCCAATGGCTATTTCATTATTTAAAGAGGCTGATTTACCACGTCGTTTTATTCCAGCAACTTTAGCTTTAGGATCCGTTACATTTACGATGACTTCTGCAGGATCACCAGAAATTCAAAACTGGATTCCAATCGAATATTTAGGAACAAACCATTTAGCAGGATGGGAAGTAAGTTTGATCGTTGCTGTTTTCATGGCGGTATTTGGTTACTGGTGGTTGAAGCGAATTATTAAAAAAGCTGTCGACAAAGGCGAACGATTTATTGCTCGTGATACAGATCCAAAAATCGATTCGAACCGTTCTTTACCAAATCCAATTGTTTCAATGATTCCATTAGCAGTAGTATTAATCATCTCATTTATCTTCCACCATGATTTAGCCCAATCTGCACTTATTCTTGCATTATTAGGTGGAATTATTGCAACATTCATAGTTAGCTGGAAATATTTCAAAAATCCTTGGGAAGCAGTTTCACAAGGGACACTTGGAGCAATTGTTGCGATTGGTAATACTGCTGCAGTTGTTGGTTTTGGTGGTGTTGCAAAGGCGGTACCTGCCTTTACAGTTGCAGTTGATGCAATGACGAGTATTCCTGGTTCTCCATTAATCGGTGCTGCAGTTGCGGTATCCGTTATTGCAGGGATGACAGGTTCCGCTTCTGGTGGTCAAACAATTGCATTACCATTAATTGCACCGGGTTATTTAGATGCTGGTGTCAACCCAGAAGCACTTCACCGAGTAGTTGCTATCTCTTCAGGTGCATTAGACTCATTACCTCATAACGGATATGTTGTAACTACGATTCAATCCGTCTGTGGTGAAAAACATAAAGATGCTTACTGGTCTGTAGCAGCAACAACAGTTGTCACGCCAGCAATTGGTGTTGTAATTGCAATCATTTTATTCTCATTAGGTTTAGGCCTATAAACTTTAATCATTAGGGGTAATCACTGAGCCATGAATAATGGCTCTTCTTTTAGGGGGATGAATTAATTGGTAGATAATAGAGTTGTGTTCATTACAGGTTCAGCACAGGGGATTGGTTTCGAAATTGCAAAAGAGTTTCATTCAAAGGGAGCAAGTCTTGTCTTAACAGATAAAAATGAAGAAAAAGTTAAGGAAGCAGCAAATTCACTTGGTGAACGTGCAATAGGACTCTCTTGTGATGTTACGAACGAAGAAGAAATCATTACAGCAATTAATTCGGCAATCGAACATTTTGGACGTATCGATATTTTAATTAATAACGCAGGCATGCAGCATGTCGCAATGATTGAAGACTTCCCAACAGATCGCTTTGAATTATTAATTAAAATTATGCTAACTGCTCCATTTGTTACGACGAAGCATGTTCTTCCACATATGAGAAAACAAAAATTCGGACGAATCATTAACATTGCTTCCATTAATGGTTTAGTCGGTTTTGCTGGAAAGGCTGCCTATAATTCAGCTAAACATGGAGTTATTGGGTTGACTAAAGTAGCTGCATTAGAAACAGCCACAGATGGTATTACAGTGAATGCAATCTGTCCCGGGTATGTAGATACTCCTTTAGTCCGTAATCAGCTAAGTGATTTAGCAAAAACACGTAATGTATCTTTAGAAAATGTATTAGAAGAGGTCATTTACCCACTTGTACCGCAAAAACGTTTACTTGATGTATCAGAAGTTGCGAATTTGGTTTTATTTATTGCAAGTGAAGAAGCTAAAGGAATGACTGGGCAAGCAGTCGTATTAGACGGCGGTTACACAGTTCAATAAAATAAAAGGTGAAGAAAACAAAATCGTTTTCTTCACCTTCTTTTATAACGAGCGAATAAATTGTTCTACAAAGTTTGCATTAACGGATAATAGACTTTCATCTGGTGAAATTTTTGCATGATGTAAACCGTACTCACAATTTGCGCCAGCCCAAAATAATGCACCTGGTATTTCTTTAAGAAAATATCCAAAGTCCTCACCTGTCATTGCAGCAGGGCTTAATACCGCCTTACAATTATCAAATTGTTCTGCAAAAGATAATAACTTTTGTGCACATTCTTCATCGTTATTCACTTCGTAATACGTAGAACCATAATCAATGGCAATAGAACACTCGAAAGAGGCTTCTATGCCCTTACAGATTGCTTCAATACGTCGTTTAACTTCATCCATCGCTTCAGCATTTAACGTACGAATCGTACCTTCTAACCTTGCATTTTCAGCAATGATATTTTGGACTGTACCCGAAGTCATTTTACCTATTGTAATAACAGCACTTTCCATTGGGTCTACGTTACGACTAATAATCGTTTGTAATTGTATGATTAGATTAGCCGTAGCAACTGTCATATCACGTGTTTTATGTGGATAAGCAGCATGTCCACCTTTACCTTTTAAATCAATAAAAAGTTCAGAGGTATTAGCAAACAATAAACCTGGTTTTGTTGCTACAGTACCAATAGGATATTCTGGAGCAATATGTAGTGCATAAATTTCATCTGGTAGAAGATCTGGTCGTTCAGATTTTATCCATTCTAGCATTGGCTCTGCCCCACCTGGTCCTTCTTCAGCAGGTTGAAAATATACGATTACATTTTGCTTCGGTTGATTCGTTGCAAATGCATTTACAAGTGCTAATGCGATTGTCATATGGCAATCATGTCCACATGCATGCATTCTTCCTTCATGTATAGAAGCAAAAGGTAAGCCAGTTTCTTCATCAATCGGTAGGCCATCAATATCAGTACGCCATCCGATTGTTTTAGTAGGATTACTTCCACTTATTTTTACAACAATACCGGTTTTCCACGTTGTAATAGATAGGTGATCTTGTGGAACGGCGTTTAGTTGCTCTAATAAGTACTTTTGCGTTTTAAATTCTTGAAACCCTAGCTCGGGTATTTGATGAAGGTCTCTTCTAATTTGGATGATACTATCCATGGTTTGCACCTTCTTATATATTTCTTAAAGCATCAATAATTTCAGTTTTTGATTTAGTTTTTTCATCAATTTTCTTGATAACTTTTGCTGGTACTCCACCAACAACTGTATAAGGTTCTACATCAGAAATTACGATTGCACCAGCTGCTACTACAGCACCTTTACCAACGCGAATTCCTTCTAATACTACTGCGTTAGCACCAATCACAACATCGTCTTCAATAATAACTGGTTGTGCTGAAGGTGGTTCAACAACACCTGCTAATACTGTTCCGGCACCAATATGACAGTTTTTACCTACTGTAGCACGTCCGCCTAATACAGCACCCATATCGATCATTGTTTTTTCACCGATTTCGGCACCAATGTTAATAATTGCACCCATCATAATTACGGCATTATCCCCAATTGTAACTTGGTCACGAATAATTGCTCCTGGTTCAATACGTGCATTTTGATATTTTAAATCAAGTAATGGTACACCAGAGTTTCTACGATCGTTTTCTACTACGTAGTCTGTAATTTGATCTTCATGTTGTTTTAATGCAGCTTCGATTGTAGACCATTCACCGAAAACGATAGCACTTGATCCTTCTCCAAATACTTTTGTATTTTCACCATATGATAAATTAGCTACATTTTCACCTTTAACATAAACTTTAACAGGTGTTACTTTTTTTGAATTTGCAATAAAATCAATAATTTGTTGAGCATTTAATTTTTCTGTCACAAGAATTCCCCTAACTTTTAAAAATTTTTAGCATGTCAAAATTGTACAAAAAGTTGAACAAAATAGCACGTTTTTTTTGAAATAACTTTTAATTCCCTTACGATTTCTTACAAAATAAATAATTTTTTGCAGTCGAAATTAGTTTCATTGAATAATATATACCTTACCATTTATTATTAATAGATTGAATCTGCATGTTCTTTCACCACATCGACAAAAGCTGCTACTTGTCTTAATTCAAATGCAGATTCATAACCAATTAGCCATGTATCACGTGTTAAACCTATATCTTTTTCTGTATTTGATAGAGGTATTCGATTAACATTTTCTTCACCATTTAAAGTAATCGAAGGTAATATAGCATAGCCGATTCCATTCATCGCCATTTGTTTACATGTTTCAATTTGGTCTACAATTATTTGTCTTCTTGGATTGGAATTAAAGTGACGTTGCCACCAAAGTTGTATTTCCTGATAGTAGTTCGAATCACTCTTAAATTGAATAAATGGACGATCTGTCGTTAAAATATCATCAATCTTTGTTAATTCTTTATCTACTAAATACATCATATCTTGGAAAAGATGGATTCTTTTCCCTTTCCACTCTGCTTGTCCGCGTACGATTCCTACATGTGCTTCCCCTTCATATAGGGCTTTAATAATTTCAGAACTCCATCCTGTGATTAGTGAAATTTTCGCC
Organism: Ureibacillus sp. MALMAid1270; assembly: GCF_049202975.1. Classification (NCBI taxonomy): domain Bacteria; kingdom Bacillati; phylum Bacillota; class Bacilli; order Caryophanales; family Caryophanaceae; genus Ureibacillus; species Ureibacillus sp. MALMAid1270. The sequence continues at coordinate 266,870 of NZ_JBMIRP010000099.1, forward strand.
TCTGGATATTTCGTCACAAACTCCTTTAATACCTTTGGAAGCCAATTTTGGCCAACAATCGATGCACAGGCGATTTTTAAAGTACCATGGACCTTTGAATTCATGGCTTGAATTGCTTCAAAGACTTCCTCTTTTCTAATAATTGTATCTATTGCATATTGAATTACAAGTTCTCCGGCCGGTGTTGGAGTTAGCCCTTTTTGTGACCTAAGAAAAAGCTTTGCACCCCAGTCCTTTTCAATTGATTGTAATCTTTGTGATAATGCAGGCTGTGTAAGGAATAATCTTTCTGCAGCTTTTCTCATATTTTTTTCTTCTGCAAGTATTTTTATAATTTCAGCTTCAGTTGCTGTCATCAAAACCCTCCTTCCCACAAGTGAGCGTCTCACATTCGTTCTATATTTAAGATTTTAACTAATTATCCGTTAAAAAAATCGACAAAATCCATATTACTTAGGATTTTGTCGAAATTTTTCTCTACCAAATTATTAATCAACTTGATAAATATACTTTTTTAGTTGTTTTAATATGACTCTTCTAGTCAATATCCCGACAAATGTACCTTCCTCATCAACTACACAAAGAAATGCGTGATTAATGACCAAATCTAATGCTCTTTGAAATGTATCCGTATTTTTTAAATGTACGACATCTGTATCCATAACATCATCAACTTTAATGGAACCAAGTTTATCATATTCAATTCGTTCTAATCCTAAAATAGATTCTGTGATCATCCTTATGCCAAGTAATCCATGAAGCCTGTATTTGACATCTAATACTGGAATAGAAGAATATCCTGTTTTGGTTAACACTAGTAGAGCATGTTCTGCACTATTACCAATTTGGACATGTGCAACCTTCTCCGATGGAATAATAAATTCACTAATCGGACTATCTAATAAAGCTTTAGTATTTAAAGAAATCATTCCCCATTGCCCCTTTTCTGCCCTATTTCAGAACAGGTACTACACTATTATCATATCATATTTGACCAAATTATGACCATGACAATAACCTTGGGTAATTTGTATACATTGAAAACATTTTCAATTCTATCCTCTTTAATAAACTTTTTGCATAAACTGTTTTCTAACAATAATAATCATTTATTAAATATAAGGGTTGTTTTGAAAGCTAAGTTTCAAAACAACCCTCAATGGCGTTCATCTTACGTTTAAATTAATACCCGTACCGTGACCAATAATAAAAGATCATGATGCCCGTAAATAAACCAAATATAATGTACATAATAAAGATTGGGTTCATCAACATTGGATGTTCACGGACATTTTTACTTATTGGTGTATCAGTAACTGTTGCACGATGTGACGTTTTTTTCATAACGGCAACAGTCATGTAGTAAGCAATACCAATTATGATAACACCAGTAATAATTAGAGGTATTGTCCAAAAATCCAAATCCATACATGTCACTCTCCTTTAGTTGAAGTATTTATAGTATTCAACCAAGGACTGTATTTATTCGAGTATAGCGCAACTTCATTTTTTATAATGATAAATGCAGTGATTGAATGGTCAATTGAACTTTTAACTTAATTGACGAAGTATTCTTGTACAATTTGAGTAACAGGTAAAGGTTTATTATATAAGTATCCTTGCCTGTTGGAAAAGTTCTACTAATAAAAGGCTCTTTATTAAATAAAGGATGGTCAATCAACAATTTAGGCATACCCATTGGAAAACCATTTAATGTATGATTGAAAATCGTTTGAAAATGTACTTTATATTCATGGTCAATTTGTTCCAGTCTTTTGCGAGCATTCCTCTTTCAAAATTATTAACTTTGTAAGTTTTTCAGCTTTTGGATTATTCATTTCAATTCGAATGCAACCACTTTCTTTTTTTTTTCAATGATCACAGCATCAAATGGATTTAGTTTAATGACTTCATTTAAGATTTGCTCCACTTGTTCTTGATGATTTTGTGACATTAATTTTCCTCCAAGTATTTACGAATGACGAGCTAAACATTGTTGTGTAGTCACAAATCTTTTAAGAATAAAGACTACACAACCATCCACCATTAAACTAATCCTCAACGATAACTCCGCTCATTACTTCTTCTATAAATAATTCTTGACTATTAATTGTATTCGCACTTGTTCGTTCATTCTTATAATGGTATTTTCCTGTTGAATCTTGTACTCTTGCTTTTAAATTGTCTGCTAATTGCAACAAGAAAATATTCATAATGCGCTCTTTTATGTCTTTTGAATAAATTGGGAATAAAATTTCCACTCGTTTTACCATATTTCGTGTCATCATATCAGCAGAAGAGAGATATACTTTGTTTTCACCATTATGATGGAACCAATATATTCTTGTATGCTCTAAAAAACGTCCAACAATACTTGAAACAGTAATACTTTCACTGATTCCTGGGATACCTGGACGTAAACAGCAAATACCACGAACTAATAATTCAATTTGTACACCATTAATTGATGCTTCGTAAAATTTCATAATTAGATCTTTATCGGTTAATGAATTCATTTTCGCACGGATAAAACCATTACCATACTTTTTATGACATTCAATTTCTTCATCAATCAACTTAATGAATTCATCTCGAATATCAAATGGTGATACTACAATATGATTAAATTTTGGTTTATCTGTATAACCACTTAAATAATTAAAGAAATTAGTAGCATCTATTCCAAATTCCTTATCTGTTGTTATAATTCCCATATCTGTATAAACTTTGGCAGTAGCGTCATTGTAGTTTCCTGTTCCGAGATGTACGAATCGTTCAATTTTTCCTTGTCTACGGCGAACAACTAATGTGATTTTGGAATGTGTTTTTAAATTGTTCATACCATAAATGACTAAACAGCCAGCCTGTTCAAGCTCTTTCGCCCAATGCACATTATTTTCTTCATCGAATCGAGCTTTTAATTCAACTAAAACGGTTACTTGCTTTCCGTTTTCAGCAGCCTGTTTTAATGCTTGTATAATAGGTGAATTACCGCTAACACGATATAATGTTTGTTTTATTGCCATAACGGTTGGGTCAACTGAAGCATCTGCTACAAAATCCACAATTGGTTCAAAAGATTCGTATGGATGGTGGAAAAAGAGATCCTGAGTTAATGCCTTTTCAAAAATATCCTCATCCGAATCCAAATCTTTCGGTTGTTGAGGTATAAAGCTTTCATATACTAAATGTTCACGACCAACACAGATTTTTTTTACAAAGCTAAATAGGAATGTTAAATCCAATGGACCGTCAATTTTAAATACATCCGTTTCTTCAATTTCAAACTCTTCTAATAAATAATCAAGAACTTCATCATTCATCTCACCGTCACGCACTTCTAAACGGCTTCCAAGTCCCCATTTACGCTTTTTCAACTCTTTTTCAATTTCTACTAGTAAATCTTGTGCGCCTTCTTCGTGAATGGTTAAGTCTGCATTTCGAGTTAAACGGAAAGCTTGCGTTGATTTCACTTTATAGCCAAAGAATAATTGATCAATATGGCTCGTAATGACATCTTCTAATAAGACGTACACCTTTTCACCATCTTGGCTAGGCACTTCTATAAATCGATCTAATACAGAAGGTACTTGTACAATTGCAACACGATCACTATGCTCTGCTCCAGCACTATGATCCTCTAGCATTACTAACAAATTTAATGTTTTCCCAAGTAATGTTGGAAATGGACGATAGGCATCGACTGCAACTGGTGTCAAAACTGGGAAGATTGTTTCTTCAAATAATTCATCAATAAATCTTTGTTGTTCACTTGTTAATGATTTAAAATCCTTCAAAAAAACATTTTCCTTTGATAATAGATCAAAGATTAGATGACGAAATACTTCCATTTGTCTTCTAACAAGTTTTTGTGTACGTTCTGCAATTTTCGTTAATTGTTCAGTTGGAGTTAATCCAGCTTTATTTTCTGGTTTATGGTAACCTGCACGGACTTGATCTTTTAATCCAGCAACACGAACCATGAAAAATTCATCTAAATTTGCACTAAATATACCGATAAACTTTAGACGTTCAAGTAGTGGATTATTCTCATCTTCAGCTTCTTCTAACACACGCTCATTAAAAGCTAGCCAACTAAGTTCGCGATTATTATAATATTCCGGTTTTGCAATTTCTTCTAACATCTTCAAATCTTTCTGTTTTGGATCCTTAGATTGTTCAGTAATATCGTTGAACTGATCTAAGGTTTCGTTCTCAAACTCCATATTCATCATTTGGTCACCCTTTCTCAATAAATTGAATCGTTACTGGTTGCTTAAAGATCCTCTCTAAATGCTTTTTCTGTCTCTCAGCTTGATACAATTCAGCAACAACACTCTTCTTGGCAGCCAATTTGACAATTATTCCATTCTCGTTTTTAACAAGTTTAATCTTTTTGACAATGTTCCGTTTGGAAACATTTAATGCGTAGACAAATTTTAATAATGCACCAAAATCGCGTAATTTCTTTAAATCTTCTTTAGACAGCCATGATTCAAATGGAGTAGCAAATCGTCTAAAATAATCACGATTTTTAAAAGATGCAAGTAAAGCTAATTTTACTTTTTCTTTATGATTGATACCAGCTACAGACTGATTTGCGATCAGGTAAAACGTATGTTGATGTGCAGAATCGATTTCAATATATTCTCCAATAGCATAAATCGATGCTGCTCTTTTAATCAGCTTATAATCTTCAAGATTTAATTCGAAGAAGTTTAATTCGCAACATTCCCTATATAATTGATCTGATAATGAGGCTAGCGTTTCGAGTTCTTCTTCTCCCCTGCCATATTCATATGCGAGTCTTTTGGCATTTTCTTCAAAAACATTATATTTATCAAATGCCTCTGGATTACTTTGAAGCACCCGATTAATAATGACACCTTCACGTAATCCTTTTTTACTTACTTGGAATTTGATTGACCCAACCACTTCCATCAGCACTAAAAAGACTTCTAAAGCAATGCCAATGATGTCTGCACGATCTGAAGATAACCCATCTAATTGTTTCAATTGTTCTAAAGACATGTTCCCGAAAAATTCATTTAAACCTACCAATTCATCTTTGGAAACTTCGTAATGATGAACTCCAGAGATTGGATAATCAACACGATGTTGGTTTACTTGAGCGATATTTCGAGCACTTCCACCAATTGCTATTACTGGGAAATTAACATTTTGAATCCAAGGAATGCTATTGAATTGATTTTTAATATATTGACGAAGAAGTTTTCTTTCGGATTCATTTATTGATTCGCCACTTACAAAATTTTGCTTTAGTGAAACTGTTCCAAATGGAAAGCTATATGTTTTTTGTAGTTTTTTATCTGAATATAAGGTAATTTCAGTAGACCCTCCACCTATATCAATTGTGACAGCAGATGGTGTGTCCATTGAATGCACGACCGCTAAAAAACCAAAATAAGCCTCTTCCTCTTCTGATAACAATTCAATCTTTAAACCAGTTTCTTTTTTCATTCTTGAAATGATTTTATTTTTGTTTTTTGCTTGTCGAATCGCAGCTGTAGCAACAGCTTTAATGTCCGTTATTTCATAGTCATCGATTACTTTTTTAAAAGCAGTTAACGTATTGGATAAGAGTTGTATTCCAGCTTCAGACATTTCACCGTCAGACTCAATACAACTTCTTAATCTCGCAACTGTTTTTAAATTTCCAAATTCACGAACACCTTCATTTTTATCATAGCTATAAAGTACAAGTCGAATTGTATTTGAACCTATATCAATAATTGCCGTTTTTAATCTTCTCATCTATTCACTACTCCCTTCTTGCAAAATTAGATTGGGTTTTAAAGGTTGAATGTGAAGGCTGGCCAAGAATATTATATGTAACGATGATAAATTATTAATTCTAATTGCACATTTGCGAAATCTATAAAAACACACTTTATGTATAGAATAGAGCAATACTAATCTAATTAAACTGTTGGATTTAAAATAAAAAGTCGGAAACCTTTAATAGGGATCCGACTTGATTTCATTTTCAATATAATATCTATTGGATACCCATTTCTAGATGACGAACTATATTACAAAATAAGTTCATCAACTTTAATAATTAATTCTGCAATTTCAGGTTTACTAATTTGAGCATCAGCTCCTACTTCCTCACCTTTAAACCTTAGATCATCTGTTATTAAACTAGAGAAAATAATAACCGGAAGTTTCTGTAAATCAGAATTTGTTTTAATTTTTTTCGTTAAATGATGACCATCCATTTGCGGCATTTCGATATCCGTAACAATTAACTGGACCGTTTCAGTGATATCAAAACCTGAATTAGCAATTGTTTCTAAGTAATGATAGGCATCTTTACCATTTTCAAAGAACTCTAAATTCACATAGCCAGCTTCATTAAAAGTATCATTTAATAATTTTCTTAGTAATGGAGAATCTTCAGCAATTACAATGCGTTTTTCGGAACGATTACGCTTCCCTAATTTACGTACAGAATCTACATTAATTCCAGAATTCGGGTTAATGTTCACCATTATTTTTTCAAAATCTAGCATTAGAATCATATTGTCGTTTTGTTTAATAACCCCAATGACTTGAGATGTACCACCTTGATACATATCAGATGGTCTTTCAATATCTTCCCATGAAATTCGATGTATTTGTGTTACGTTGTCTACATGAAAGACTACTTTTTGTTTATTAAATTCCGCTACGATATATTTTTGTTGTGCGCCATATGTTGCATTAGGTATTCCTAATACTTTAATCATATCAACGACAGGTAATACTTCCCCACGAAGTTGAATAATCCCTTCAACATGAGGATGGGCATGTGGAATAAATGTAACTGGGATTGGTTGGATGATTTCTTTTACTTTTATAACATTAATTCCGAAATGATTATTAGCAACATGGAATTCAATAATTTCTAATTCATTTGTTCCGGTTTCTAGTAAAATTCCTTTTGGTTCCAAAATGGTGTTGCCCCTTTCTAGAAAATACCTATTAACTTAATACATAAATTGTAACACAGCCGTTTGGTTTCTCATACAAGCTATTTTGTTACTAAATAGAGGACAATTTAAGTATGTTTCATTCGAAATATTACAAATTGAAAACTTTAAACTGAATGGTTTTGATTTGAACTTTGTCTAGCAGATAAATGAACGATAAGACCAATTATTGTCATAACAATTAAAGAACTAAACGCTAACCGACTTGCTAATGAACCATAGTCCTTGAATAATAGTGTAATTGTTCCGTAAATGGCTGGACCAATAATTGCAGATACTTTACCAGAAAAGGCAAATAGGCCAAAGAATTGCCCTCGTTTATCGTATGGTGTCATTTCTACAATTAACGTTCTAGAAGTTACCCACATCGATCCTAAAGAAACACCAAACATACTACCTGCAATCCAGAACATCCATTTTGCATTAGCAAAAACCCCAATGAATAAAGCAATGATCATGATGACAGCAACTATTGAAACTGCTTTTCTTGCTCCGATTGCTTTTGTAATGTAACCAAATATAAAAGAACCAATAATAGAAGCTACAGTACTTACTAAATATAGAATGATAAATTCTCCCGAAGTAAACCCTACAATAGCTGTTGCATACACTGTCATCATAGCTATTGTTGTTGCAATCGCATCGTTTAAGAAGAAATATGCAATCATAAAGATAAAAATTGCTTTGTATTTTTGCATCTCTTTAAAGGTATGAAAAATTTCCTTATACCCATCTATAAATCCTAATCGCTTACGTTCACTTTTAGGTACAGGTTGATCTTTATTTATAAAAAATAATGGTAAAGAGAATAATAGAAACAGAATTGCAGTAGGAATGAATGCACGATGATATCCACCGTCAGTAACAAGTAAATACACTACTAAACCAACAATTGTACCTAAATAACCTAATGCTACACCAAACCCTGAAATGAGCGGCATTTCTTTTTTTGTTCCAAGATCACCCATCATAGCATCGTAAAATACTAAACTCGAATTATAGAAAAACTTCGCTATAACAAAACTTATAACAACTAATAAAAAACTAAGAGGGATTCCACCTACAATAATATTACTATCAATTTCAGCGAGGATTCCCATTAAGAATGTAAAGAAAATTGAACAAGAAGCGAACCATACAATGAAACGTTTTTTATACCCGGTATTATCAATCCATACTCCAAATAAAGGAGAGAATAATACTATAAAGAAACTAGCAACTGCATTAGCGTAAGAAATAAAAGTACTTGCCACTTGTTTCATAACTTCGTCTGTTCCTAGTACTTCATTTGTATAGAAGGGAAAAAATACTGTCGTAATGTTTGATGAAAAGATCGTATTAGCAAAATCATAAAAAGCCCAAGACAAAATTGGAAGTGACATATATAAAGCTAGCTGACTACGTTCACCTGGCAGTTTTTTCTTAAGTGACTTTCCCATTGTTTTCGCTCCTTGTATTTTGACTTGTATCATTCTATGATTATAGTTTTTGTTTCATATGCAAGTTTCAGTCAATATAATACTTTAATAACGCTTGGGTTCCATTTTCTCCATAGCCACGATCTAATAATGTGTTATAAAGCTCTTTAGAAAGCTTTACTCCTGGTAAGTCAAGATTCATTCTTTCAGCCTCATCAATGGCAATTTTCATATCTTTAATAAAATGCTTTATATAAAATCCAGGATCAAAATTTCCGTTCAACATTTTTGAACCTAGATTAGACAATGACCACGAACCTGCCGCACCAGTTGAAATAGATTGCATAACTTTGTCCAAATCAAGTCCTGCTTTTAATCCATAAGCGATTGATTCACATACCCCAATCATATTTGTAGCGATTAGAAGCTGGTTACACATTTTTGTATGTTGACCATTACCCGACTCACCTTGATAAACAATATTTGAACCAAACTTTTCGAAAATCGGAAGGATTTGATCAAACGCTTCTTTGTCTCCACCAACCATAATCGATAATGTCCCATTTTTTGCTCCGATATCTCCACCAGATACTGGTGCATCTAAAGACGAAAGGCCTTTTTCTTTAGCTATCGAATATAGTTTCTTCGCTAATATTGGTTCAGATGTTGTCATATCTACAACAATAGCTCCTTCTTTTGCTGCTTGAAAAATACCATTTTCACCACAGTAAACTTCTTCAACATCGGATGGAAATCCAACCATCGTAAAAATGATATCCTTTTCTTCAGTTGCTTTTGCAGGCGTATCTGCCCACTTTGCGCCTAAGTCAATTAAAGTTTGAGCTTTTTCTTTTGTTCGTGTATAAACTGTTACTTCATATTGAGCAGCAAGTAAATGCTTTACAATACTTGTCCCCATCACACCTGTGCCGATAAAAGCGATTTTTTCACCTTTTAACATCTTTAACCACCTCAACTAATAATTAGAATAACTTTCTTGTAGTTTAACAAATAATAGGACACTTGTTTTAATTTTCAAAAAAATATTACGACAATTTTACAAATGTGGAGTTGGTTAATTCATTTTTTAAGATTTCATCATTGTGAGAAGGATGTAGTTATTTTAGTAAAAAGAGATTTGGGCACAAAAAAAGAGAGCCGAAAACCTATAGTTTTCAGCTCTTAAAGGGGGAAATGAGAATGTTGCTGTGTTCAAATATAATATAGCCAAAAATCTAATTATTAAACACTCAATCATAAATAATTTTCAAATTATTTTATAATCGAATTTTTTAAGAAATTCACTTCTAGCTCATATTGATTCATAATACGATCTAATTCACGACTTAAACGTATTGTCTTGTTATTTTGTAATCCGTTTTCCATACCTGACTGAATCATTAATTTTCTTTTCGATTCAAGTTTTCTTAATAATTCACTCTTCACAAAACCCCACCTTTTATATTAAAAGTAGTTTTTATTAAGCTCGGGGTGTTTCTAAGAAAGTGTAAACAACATTTCCGCCTTGCTTACCTTCACCATGAAAATGCTTAAACATCTCATCTTTAACTAATACTTCTCTAAATTGAAGAAATTCATCTTTTTCAATTTCTATACTACTAATTTCCCCATTTTTTAACTGTTCAATCAATTTTTTATATTTTTCCATATAAAAACACCTTTCTACTAGAATAAAATTTAGTTATTATCGATTAATTATTCAAAAAGCCCTTTACAATTCATTACTTTTCATGCAATATTTTTAAATATTATCCAGTAAAGGAGCTGCTGTTGGTATGAAAATTGCTGAAGTAGGAAATATTATTGAATTTAAAGACGGACGATTACAAGGAATTGTAGAAAAAGTAAACGAAAATTCCGTAATCGTTGATTTAACTATTATGGATAACTTTCATGACCTGGAACTAGAAGAAAAAACAGTAGTAAATCATAAACGATATAAAATTATCAATAAAGATGTTTATTAATATTCTATTTCCCTTTACATCGTAAAAGATGATTGGGAAATTTTTTTTGTGTTAATATAGTAACGAGGAGGTCATCATCTTGAAAATATCAAAAAATTTAATCGTACTCCTACTTACATTAGTTTTCTTTTTCATAATTCATTCCTACACATTCAGAGAGCCTGAGATTTACTGGTATTTATACCCATTTATCATTTTGATTTGTGTTGCTGTATCCATTGTTTCAATGAATCAAAAAGATGACATGCCAATTTGGAAATGCTTCATATTTGGATTAGGATATGGTGTTATCCTTTATGGAATTATTCGATTACTTTATATCCTATTAAATTCTATCAATAAGGATTGGATTCACTCAATAACAAAATATATCACAACTTTTGGGCCAAGTAATATTTGGCACTATCTAATATTAATTTTTATTGTTGTCGTAGGAGAAGAGTTATTTTGGAGAGGGTTTGTGCAACAAAGGATTAAAGATTGGACATCACCCTTCATTTCCATCGTTATTTCTAGTCTTCTATTTGCTGGAGCATATATGGTTGGAGGATATTTCTCTTACGGAATGATTATTTTTGTATTCGGATTGATAGTAGGATCTCTTTACGAATGGAAAAAAAGTATGCCACTAATTATCGTAGTGCATGAAGTATTTGTTATCTTATTCTTTTTACTAATACCATTCACTTAATGAAGAATAAGAAAATCTTTATGAAAATGGTGAAACTTTCATGGAATACCAAACGTTTAATACTTTGAGGAGGTAATCATCATGACAAAACGAATTTCTTTTATTGCAATACTATGTAGTGCAATGCTTGCATTAGCTGCTTGTAATACTGCAGATCAACAAGAAACTACAACACCTACAACGGTAGAAACAAATGCAGGTAGTAACACTGGAAAAGAAGAACAAGTTACAGAAAAAGATAATACCATCACTTATACTTCAAATAACACAGAAAAGACAGAAGAAACAACAACATTAACAAGCGATGAACAACAATATGCTATTCAAGCGATTAAAGGCTTCTCTTTAACAGCAGAAGAGCCTGGAAAAGATCTGCTTTATCTAAATGAAGATGAATCGATTTCAATGCGTATTGAATACATGTCATCCAATGATACAACTTTTCAAGATTTAGTTAAAAACACAGAAGATATGATGAGTGTCATCAATGAAAATGTACAATATACTGAGTTTGATATTCAATCACAAGTAAAGAATCATTCAAATATTAGTAACGTAGCAGCATACAAAGTCGACTTAGCAGATCAGGTTGTAATTTCAGTCGTATTTGAAAAAGAAAATCAACTAGTACGTTTAACGATTTTTGATAAACCATCAGTTGATTTAGCAGATGCAATGATTCAAATGGGTTTAACAATTACAAGTAACTAATTAGTTAACTGTATGACTCATACGGCTTGTTCAATAACAATTACACAATAAATCAAGTGTCCTAAAATCATTGTTAATTGATTTTAGGACACTTTTTTGTAGAAAAAGAAAAATGTCTATCCGGAAATCAACTTCCAGGACAGACACTATAAGAAATATTAACAATAATTAATAAGACAAATCTTTTATCGATAAACCTAATTTTTTCAACAAATTAATAGCTATGTCTTTTTCTTCTGATGTCAGTGCACTTAATAATTCATGTAGATGTTTTTCATGTTCCGGAAAAAGTTCATCCATAAAGTCAGAGCCTTCTTTGGTGATTTCCGCATAAGTTACACGGCGATCAGTAGGGCAAGATATTCTTGCTAAGAAACCACGTTTTTCAAGTTTATCAATTACATATGTAATCGATCCACTTGCAAGTAATATTTTATTACCAATTTGTTGTAATGGCTGTCTTCCTTTATGATAGAGCAATTCAAGTACTGCAAATTCAGTAGGATTTAAACTGTTTTGTTGAAAAAATTGATTTGTCACTTCGTTAATTGCCTTATTTGCTCGTGATAAAACGATATAAAGTTTTAAAGATTGTTTAATTTCTTCTGAAGTCATGACAAATCATCCTTTTTTCCTAATAAGAATATTATATCTATTATTTGTGAGATTTGTCAAAATTCCTTCATAATTATGTGCAGAAATTAAAACAGTTTAGTGGAATTCTTTTAATTAATAAGATATTATTGGTTGTTTTAATGATTCTGATGCTAAAGGTAGTTCTATGACAAATGAAGTTCCCCCATTTACGACACTATTCACATGAATCGTTCCATTATGTTCTTCAATAACCTGTTTTACTAATTGTAAGCCAAGGCCAGTCCCAGCTGTTTTAGTTGTATAAAATGGCTCAAACAACTTGGCTAACATTTCTTTTTCAATACCTTTACCTTCATCACAAACAGTTACTTGAATTTTATCTTTCACATTTTTCAAGAAGATGGTAATTTTTCCGCCGGTCTCCATCTCTTCAATTGCATTTTTTACTAGATTCATAAGCATTTGTTTGATACGATTTTCATTCCCCATAATCATGGAGTTAATAGGTTTTTCTACTTCGAATTGTAATGTAATGTTGTGATTGTTCGCAAGTGGGTTCATAATCTCTATCAATTCTTTTGCTATTTTAGTAACTGAAAAGACATCCATTTGTCTTTCCATTGGTTTTGAGAAAGTTAATACTTCAGATAGTATTTGATCCATTCTTTCTATCTCTGATTTCATAATAGATAAATATTTATTATTTTCTTCTGTTAAATTCATGTTTAGTAGTTCAATGAAACCCTTAATGGAAGTCATAGGATTTCGTATTTCATGGGCAACGGTTGCAGCCATTTGTCCAATCATTACAAGATTACTTTGGTGCTTAAGTTGTTCTTTAAGTTCATGTTTTTCTGTTTCATCTGTAATCGTTGTATAGATATGCTCTACTTTAAGATTTACCTTAGACTCAATCCTATACCACTTAATACAATCGTTTACTTTTCTCGATATCTCAAACTGTGCTTGTCCATTACTTGATAATTCTAAGGAATATTGACTTACTAAATGTTTACCGTAAAAATTTTCAAACATTTGATCATGATAGTTGTTAATTAATTGGTTTTTTTCTAATCCAAGGAATTTTGAAGCTTGATCATTTAAATCGATAATTTTACCTCCAAGAGTTGAAATGATCAAACCATGATTCAGGTCTTTAAACAATGAAGTTAATTGATTTATTTTTTTATTGATTGGGCTATTATATGAATGATGTTTTTTGATTCGAGCATAGATTAGCCTATTTTTTCGATCAAAATGACATACAAAGTTAAATTTCTGGAAGTTTTCTTGTAATTTAATATTTAGTACACAATGATAAAACTCATCTTGTGACATTTGTTTTACTAACCGCTCCCAAACCATCTCAGACTGCTCGTCCAGACGGAGAACGTCGTATTCACTTAACTGAAGTAATTGGGTAGCTTGTTCATTTAATGACTCAATTTGACAAGAAGTATTTAATACTAACATTGGATTGTTAACAAGTTGGAATTTATCTTTATAAGTAGAATTAATTTTCACCATTTTTAATACCAATCCTCCCACAAGTACTTCATTATTTTATTAAAAATTACATATACTACTAATCTATTATTCTATTCTTTAAAAAATGACACCAAATCCAAATTTTTATCATAAAAAGTAAATTTTCATATAAACTTCTCAAAACAAAACTTTCGATTTTGAGTCATAAACCGTTACTAAATTACAACTGCTGCAAGTAATTATGTATAAGATAATATATTCATTTTAGTATATTGAACCCATATAGATTTTATTAAAGCATAAAAATAATGTCAATTAATACACTTCTAAATATTCTGAAAATTATGAAAAAGTTGGCACTATTCGAGCCAACCCATTTTTTGCGACAAATATTTATCATCACTTTAATTATTTATTTTTTAATTTTCGATTTACATAAGCCAAAGCATAACTAATTAATTCTCTATCGTTATATTCATCTACATTTTCATGTTTTTTGATAAATAGATTCTCTTCCACTCCACGCCGAATCATTTCTTTCGCCATTTTTCGACCAGTTGAATTTAAGAATTCCACTTTACTCACTTCCTTTACATTTTCAAATGTTATTCTAGTCAAACCTACATATTTAGCGAATGCTTGAGCAATTAGTTTACCTGCATTTGCTAATACCTGATCATCTCTAAGTTTATGAATATCAATTGTGGAGTCCATAAAACCTCCCTCTATTAATATTGATTGCATCTTCGTCTCTCGTAAGATGTGAAAATCAGCCTCTTTAATGCCACGATCCCGTAATCCATACGCCTCTACCACTGCAGGATGTATGGCTTCTGCTAATTTTCCACTTTCAGTTGTTCGATTACCTAAATAGACATACGTCTCTACTCCTGTCCAATTTCCCCAAGAGCCGGTATTCGCATTATGATGAAAAGAAATGTAATAATCTGCTCTCCATTCATTTGCTCCATCTGTTCTTTCTTTTAGAGGAACATCACGTTTTCCAGTTGGATCGTCAAATCTTTTAGTAGTAACACCTTGATAAAGAGCCAATTCATTTGCAAAGGCTTTGGCAACTTTATTATTAAAATCCCATTCATACTCTCCATCAGGTGTACGTTTTCCTGGAGTTACACCAAAGCCAGCGTGGCCAGCATCGTATCCCACTTTTATCATTTTTATCACCCTTGATCTATCATATGTTCATCTACAAATAGAATAGGGTGAATATACATAAAATGAGACAATTTACTTTGAAAATAAAATAATATTCCTATATATGGATAATTCATCATTCCAGAATAAAAAAAGAGAAATGGCTATCACCACTCCTCTACACTTTTTTATCCTATTATAACTCGCTCTTTTGGATAGCGATAATGTGGTTTATTTCCTTTTCCTCCAAGGGAATAGAGGAATGAAATTAGCCCCACACGTCCTATAAACATTAATATCATTATAATAATTTTACCTGCCACTGATAAATTCTCAGTAATCCCTAAACTTAACCCACACGTACCGAATGCTGAGGTTATTTCAAAAATCACTTGATTTACAGAGGCGTATGGCTCTGTTATTAATAACAGCATAGTTGCAAACAAAACCATAAATGCTGCTAAAATAATGACTACAAAGGAACGAGATACATCAGTTAAATGGATTTCACGTCCAAACACTTGAATCTCGTGGCGCCCATTTGCAAAATTGATTAAAAACAATATAGCTACTGCAAAAGTAGTTGTTCTAATTCCTCCACCAACCGAACTTGGTGATGCTCCGATAAACATTAAGAAGCTTAAAAATATATCAGTTGCCTCATTAAAAGTGGAAATGTCATATGTTGCTAACCCACCAGAACGGGATGAAACAGATAGAAACATTGAAGCAAATATTTTTTCATGCCAAGGCATTCCTTGAAAAGATTGAAATGATTCAACGATAAAGATTCCTATGGTACCTACTAAAAATAAAATTCCATATGTAGCAGTTGTAATTTTTGTAAACAAACTAAATCGAAATGATGGATCTATTCTCGACAAATATTTTTTTATTTCAACTAATACAGGAAAACCAATAGCACCTAAAACGATTAAAATCATCACTACAAACTGAACAAAATAATCAGAACTAAATGGCTGTAGACTATTACCAGTTAGAGTAAAACCAGAATTAGTCGTTGCAGAAATGGAAGTGAAAATTCCATGCTTTAAAGCCTCGCTAAAACTATCATAATAACGTAGAAAATGAACAGTAAGAACTACAGCTCCAAGAAACTCAATAACAAATAAGATTTTAACAATTTCTTTTAATAAATGAACGACACCGGATAAATTATATTGATTGTGGTCAATCATAATCAATTGTCGACCCCTCATACCAATCTTCCTACCAAACAAGAGCCAAATAAATGTACCAATGGACATAATTCCAATAGCACCAATTTGACAAATGAAAAGTAAAACAATAATCCCAAAAGGTGTGAAAGTTTCTGCAAAATTAAAAACGGTTAATCCCGTAACACTTACACCACTAATTGCGGTAAAAAGACTATCAATGTAAGAAACTTCTATCCCTTCTTTATAAACAGCTGGGATTCGTAATAATAAAAATGAAATCGCAATTGCAATAAAGTAATATGTAACAATTAGTTGGAACGGAGTAATGATATAATTCCGGTCTATTTTTATTCGAGCCATTTTGTCGCCTTCTTTTTATAATCAAATAACTCTTTACAGTATATAAGAAATTGTTTGTATATGAAAAGAGGAACAGAACAAACTGCACCTCTTTAGTTTCAAATAATTATCAAGTCTGGATTACTTGCTAACTATTACTGAAAAAATTGTTAGCTACATTAAAAATCATTCTATTCTCAATAGTTATTATGATTCAAATCACAAGAACTATTACTTAATTTCAATATGATATTCTTTTTTATGTTTATTGTTATTATAATAGTTCACCATGGAAGGCATTGATTTGATAAAATCAGGACATTTAATTTTCCCTTTTGCCAATATTTTTTTTGCCTCACTGCAATCAAAATAAGCATTCCAAGTTAAGTAGTCTAAAGTTTCAAATTCTACTCCTAATAACTTCCTTATAGCTTTTATTTTGAGACACTGTCTTGTTAAGGAAAGAGGTAATCTTCCTTTTGGAAATTTACTTGTCATTAGTTTTACCATCATTCGATAGACCTCTAAAACCGGATGTGGGTGTGGGTCTGTCAAATGTAATGTTTTACCTATAGCTTCATCCTCCTGACTGATAAAAGCACTTGCTTCGATGATAAAATCTATAGGAACAACATTAATCAGTGCAGTAGAACGACCTACATACGGAATGGCAGGCAAAAATTTCAGTTTATCAATCATATTTAAAAAGAAGTATGGCCCATCAAATTTTTGAGTTTCACCTGTTAAGGAATTCCCTCTTACTATACCTGGACGAATAATGGTTGTTGGAACCATTTTCTTTATATCCTCAACAAGTAGTTCAGCCTCAAATTTTGTTTCTTCATAATAATTTTTAAATCCTTCTGGTCTAATCAATTCATTCTCTAGTATTATTCCTTCTCTTTTTCCTGCAACATATGCCGTACTAAAATATATATAACGTGTTAAATTGGGAAGTGTTTGTACAAAATCATTTACATTTTTCGTACCATCAACATTTACTTTCCAAGCAACTTCTTTTGGTACTGCTAAATCATAAATTGCTGCCAAATGCCAAACTACTTTAATATTATTTGCAAATTCTGATAGTGTCTTTTCTGCTATTCCTATTTGAGGTAAGTTAATATCCCCTTCAACAATCGTTATTCTCCTACCAGGAAAAATTTCCATTATTTTCAAACTCTCATCGAGTGCTTTTTCTTTTTGTGTTGGTAAAACAATGGCATAAATATGATCAGCGTAATTTTTCCTAAACAGTTCACGTATTAATTGACTCGAAATAAATCCTGGAAATCCTGTAAACAAATGAACGCTCAATACTTTCACCTACCTAACCGTAATATAAGTACGAAATTAAATTACTTTTGTTTCATTAAACGATGAAATATTTTTAAGGTTTCCTCAGTTAAATTTATAACATTTTTTTCCTATTTGTTACGTAAGCCCGAAATATAAAAAATAGCGCACCTTCACGGTACGCACGACGAACGGCCAGCTAACTGAAATTCTTTTCAGTTAGCTGGCTATTTTGCACATGTGGCTTGAATATTCTCTGACCATGGCATGTAATTATGTAAAATCTCAGGGTGTTGATGAAACGATATATTAGGTAATTCCGTCATCAGCTTTACCAAGTACTGATAAAAATCAATTCCGTTTGCTTTGGCCGTTTCAGCCAAACTCAAACAAATGGCATTCGCATTAGCACCTGCTTCACTCACGGAGAAGAGCCAGTTTTTGCGACCAATAACATTTGGACGAATGGCATTTTCAGCGGGTTATTCTTAAATTAAAATAACGAGGATTATACCGATCAATTTATTATTCTGTGCTTTATTAAAAAGCCTTGTTAATACAAGAATGCTTTTAATAATGCTCAGAATAATTTTTTTTATTACTCGAATAATATGATGTGTCAGATACACTGGCAAATTTATA